>DBFOIV010000073.1:0-37378 GCA_048489175.1 Collinsella sp.
CTGAGCTTCCACAACCGTCGTGCCTGCTCGGACAGCTTCCATATGTTCCAGGTCGTGCATGACCTGATGCGCAACCCCCTCAACGGTCTGTACTATCACGCTTACGACGCGAGCCGCAAACAGTTCTGGTGCGACCCGGTCACCGGCCTTTCGGCTAACTTCTGGCTGCGCGCCGAGGGCTGGTTTGCCATGGCACTCATCGATACCTGGGAGCTCATGCCGCCTTCGATGTCAGCCGAGAAGGACGAGATTCGCAAGATGTTCCACGACCTGATCGACGCCATGCTGCCGTATCAGGACGAGAAGACCGGCATGTGGCATCAGGTCATCAACCTGCCCAATATCGCCCCCAACTACCTGGAGGAGTCGGGCAGCGCCATCTTTGCCAACGCCATCATGAAGGGCGTGCGTCTGGGCGTGCTGGGCGAGCGTTACTACCAGTACGGCCGTCGCGCCTTCGACGGCATCTGCGAGACCTGCCTGTCCGAGCATGATGGGCAGCTGGCGCTCGACAACATCTGCCTGGTTGCGGGCTTGGGAAACACCGCGCACCGCGAGGGCACGTTTGGTTACTACATGAGCGAGCCTATCGTCAAAAACGATGCGAAGGGCGTGGC
This sequence comes from Collinsella sp., assembly GCA_048489175.1. Lineage (GTDB taxonomy): Bacteria > Actinomycetota > Coriobacteriia > Coriobacteriales > Coriobacteriaceae > Collinsella. The sequence goes on from DBFOIV010000073.1 coordinate 618, forward strand.
GCCGCTGGTGCTTGCCTATATCGAGACCATGCATCACGACAAACTGGCCGGCAGGCATGACCCGCTTGCTCCCTCGGGCGTGTGCTCTATCGAGGACCCGTTTGGCGGATACACCCCGGGCATCAACGCTCATAAGGGATGTGAATAACGTGGGGGCTATTACTCCGGGTGTGCGTTTGCACGACCTTCCACAGGGGACCGTCGAGGAACGCATCCGCATGGCGGGAGAGCTGGGCTTTTCGTGCATTCAGCTGCCGAGCAAGGTGCTCTACGCATCGATGGGGATCGATCGAGGCGGCCTGACCCGCGAGCTTGCCGACCATTTGCGTGCGGTGCTCGACGAGGCGGGCGTTTCGGTCGCCGTGCTCGGCTGCTATAAGAATTTGGCGACGCCCGATCGCCAACAGCTCATGGATAACATTGCCGAGTACGAGGCATGCCTGAACTTTGCCCAGATGCTCGGCGGATGCCCGGTTGGCACCGAGACCGGTCGCCCCAATGCGCAGAACCGCGTTGCTGACGACCGCATGACCGATGGGGCACTCGAAGCGTTTACAGACGGGCTTGCACGCGTCTGCGATCGGGCCGAGGCCGTGGGCGGGCAAATTTTGATCGAGCCCGGTTGGAACGAGACGGTTAATACTCCGGACCGCTGCCGTGAGGTGCTGGAGCACGTCTCGAGCCCGTCGCTCGGCGTGATCTACGACCCGGTATCGCTGCTGCACCCCAGTGTCGTTGACGAAGCGCAGGAAATCACCGCGCGCATGCTCTACTTATGCGGCAGTAAGATCCGCGCGCTGCACGCCAAGGATTTTGAGGTCGTTGATAACGAGGACGAAGCCGGTTGGTGCGACGGTACGGGTTCGCGCCTGGTGTGTCATGGCGTGGGCGAGACGGGACGATATGACTTTGAGCCTGTGGTGGCCTGGGCGGCTGCCGCCTGCCCTGGGATTCCCTGCGTGGTCGAGAACAGCGTACCGGCGACGGCGGCTGACTGCCTGGCGACACTCGAGCACATGTCTGCTCGCTGCGGGGCTTCTCATCGCGAGTTATAGCATTGGCTTTTGCCGTGTCGGCAGATTGAGATTACCTGTATGGGGGCGGCGGTGAAGGGTCTTTATCGTCGCCCCATTGGATTGCATTAAAAAGGGGAGTTGCGTGGCTATCCACATTGTCGAAGAGGCGAATCGTTGCCTGGGTTGTAAAAGGGCGTTCTGTCAGCTTAAGGGCTGCCCGGTTCAGACGCCTATTCCGCAGGTCATCGACTTGTTCAAACAGCGCCGTCTAGAAGAGGCGGGCGAGCTGCTGTTCCAGAACAATCCCATGAGCGCGGTCTGCTCTATGGTGTGCAACCATTCGGGCCAGTGCGAGGGTGCTTGCATCCAGGGCCGCAAGGGTACACCCGTGCATTTCTCGAGCATCGAGAACTATATCTCGACAGCGTATTTGGATCGTAAGGAGTGGACGCCCGCGCCGTCGTGCGGCAAACAGGTTGCTGTGGTCGGTTCCGGTCCCGCCGGTATTACCGTGGCCATTAAGATGGCCCAGCTGGGCTGTGTCGTCACGGTATTTGAACAGCGCCCCGAGATCGGCGGTGTGCTGGAATACGGTATCCCCGAGTTCCGCCTGCCCCGTGCGCTCGTACAAAAGTACCGTCACGTGATGTGCTCGCTTGGCGTGCGCGTGCGCCCCTCGACCACCATTGGTGGCGCGCTGCATATCGACGACCTGCTGCGCGACGGCTACGATGCGGTCTTTGTTGGTACCGGTACCTGGCGTGCCCGCAAACTGGGCATTCCCGGCGAGTCGCGCGGCAACGTGCTGTTTGGTATCGATTACCTGGTCGATCCCACGAGCGTGGCTATCGGGCAGAACGTGGCGGTCATCGGTGCCGGTAATGTGGCCATGGATGTGGCCCGCACGGCGCTGCGTTCGGGTGCTCGCAAGGTCGCTGTGTATGCACGCTCGCGCCATATCTCGGCCATCGACGACGAGGTCGAGCTGACCGAGCTTGACGGTGCCGAGATTGTGTGCGGCAAGGCGATCTGCGCCATCGACGATAACGGTCCGGTGTTCGAGACGGCTATCTTTGACGAGGACAACAATGTGGTGGGCTACGAGGAGGAGCTCGACCATGTGTCTGCCGACACAGTTGTGATTGCGGCTTCGCAGGTGCCCAAAGACAAGCTTGTGCTTACGACGGGCGGCCTGGAGACCGACCATCGTGGCCTGCTTTCGGTCGACGAGAACGGCATGACAACGGTGCCTGGCGTCTTTGCCGCCGGCGACGTGGTTAACGGCCCGCTCACGGTGGTTCATGCCGTGGCAGGCGCCAAGCTCGCCGTCGAAGGCATGACCAGCTACCTGGGCCTCTAACACATTCCATCCATCAGTTGCGGTGAAATACGGACTGTTTTGGCTGCCAAAAGCCTCGATTGCTCCGTATCTCACCGCAACTTTTTGTGGGGTAGGCTAGAGACGCTGCATGCGGTACCCGACACCCATGTGTGTCTGAATCATCTTGGGGTGAGAGGGGTCTGCCTCGATCTTCTTGCGCAGGGTGCGCATGAACACGCGCAGGCTCGCCAGATCGCTGTCCCAGCTCGTGCCCCATATCTCGTGGGTGATGAAAGTGTGGGTGAGCACCTTGTCGACGTTTTTCGCCAGAAGGACGAGCAATTTGTACTCAGTTGGGGTGAGCGAGAGCTCGCGTCCGTCTTTTGTCGCGTATCCCGCGGCGTAGTCGATATGCAGCGGACCGTTGTCAAACGTGCTCGCTTCTGTCGACTCGCTCGACGCCATCGAGGAGCGCCTCAAATTCGCACGGACGCGCGCGAGCAACTCATCCACAGAAAAGGGCTTGGTGAGGTAGTCGTCTGCCCCTGCGTCAAGTGCTGCAATCTTGTCGGAATCTTCGGTGCGCGCCGAAATGACGATAATGGGGACTGCCGACCAGCTTCGGATCTTCGTGATGACCTCGATACCGTCAATGTCGGGAAGGCCGAGGTCGAGCATGATGAGGCTGGGGCCGTGCGACACCGCATCCATGATGGCGGCCTGGCCGTTGCAAACCTTGCTCACGACATAGCCGTGGAGGTCAAGCGCGGTCGAAACGAGGTTTTGAACGGTCAGGACATCTTCTACCAGGAGGATGCGTGGCTTAGCGGCATTATTCATGAATCTCGATCTCCTCGGCGGGCAGGGTAAAACGGAAGACGGCCCCATGGGGGTGGTTGTCGCGAACTTCGATGACGCCGCCATGCGCCTCCACGATGGAGCGGCAGAGCGACAGCCCAAGGCCGATGCTTCGACGCGAATCCACGGGCCGCGTATTGCTTGAGGTGAAGAAGCGCTCAAAGATATGAGGTTTGTCGCAGTCTGCCACACCCGGCCCATCGTCTGCGACGTCCACCACGATGAACTCACCCTCGCGACGTGCGCTGATGGTGACAGTCGAGTCCTCGGGCGTGTATTTGAAGGCGTTCATGATGAGATTCGTAAGCACCTGCATGATGAGATGGACGTCGATGCGTACCAGCAGGATGTCGTCAGTGTGCTCGATGGTGACGGCACGTCCATGCGATGCTTGGGCGACATGGCTGAGGGCGGCCTCGATGACCTCGTCGATGAGCTCGGATGTTAAGTTGAGGCGAATGGTGCCGTCCTCGACGCGTGTGATGGCGAGGAGGTTTTCCACGGTATCGATAAGCCAGAGGGAGTCGTCGTAGATGGCATCGGCAAGATCGCAGCGTTGTTCGAGGCTGAGCTTCTCGTCGCTCTTCCGAAGGATTGCCGCAGATCCGGATATAGCCGTGAGGGGTGTCCTCAAATCGTGGCCGATGGAGCGCAAAAGGTTGGCGCGCAGCTGCTCGTTTTTCGCCAAGACCGCAGCCTCTTCGCGCTCTTGCGCCGCTCGGTCGCTTTCGAGCGCCAAGGCGCATTCACCTACGATAGATAGGACGATCGAATGCTCGAAGGCTTCGATCTCGCGCCCCTCCAGGGCGATGCCGATGACACCGAATACCTTGTCGCCGGTGCGAACCGCGAGGTAGAGACAGCGCGCCTCAGGCAGGGTCCGCGTGCTTGCGCCCGCGCGCTTGTTGTTGGTGTAGGTCCAGGTTGCAACGGCGCGCTCGTAGTCGGTGAGCAGCGACGCGGATCGGTTTTCGGTGCCAGCGGACTCATAGAGCGCCTTGCCGAGCGTGCCGTGTTCGGCGGGGTAGAAGACCACGTCGAGTTTTAGCAGTTTGACGAGTTGGTTCATGGCGACGCGGGCGCACTCCTCCGCGCTATGGGCTTGCTGCAAGAGCTGGTTCGTTTCGAGGAGTACGCGCGTTTTGAATGCGTTCTCGGCGGATGTACGGGCGTTGTCGGCGATGCGCGCAGTTAACTCGCCGGCGACCATAGCGGTGGCGAACATGATGCCGAACGTGACCAGATAGCTTCGGTCGTAGCTGGCGAGCGAAAACAGAGGCGTGACGAAGCAGAAGTTGTAAAGCACTACAGAGAGCACGCTCGATACGATCGTGCAGATACGCCCCGTCGTGGTGACGGCGGTCAGCAGGGCCGTGAAGATATAGAGGGATATGATGCTGGAATCGGCAAATCCCAGATGGCGGAAAGCCGTGCCGATCGCCGTGGCGGCAAGAGAGAGAGCCAGCGTGCGAAGCACGTTTCGGCTGCTGGGCGGCTGCAGGGCGAGCGCATGGCGGCGTCCTATGGGTCGGGAGGGCGGAGTCGACTGTTCTGGAATGATGTAAATGTCGAGGTTCGGAGCGAATGTTATGAGCTGTTCTACGAGAGATTTGCGGCCGAAGAGGGCCTGACGGACGCTGCTGCGCTCGCCCGTGCGCCCCATGACGATCTTCGAAATACCCGACAGGCGCGCGAACTCGGAGATCTGAAACGCGATGTCGTCGCCATAGACGGTTTCCATATGTGCTCCGAGCTGCTCGGCTAGGGCGATATTGGCTGCAAGCTTGGCGCGCTCATCATCGCTCATGGCTTGCGTGCGCGGGCTCTCTACGAACAGGGCGACGAGCTCGCTGCGAAACGCTTTCGCCATGCGTGCGGCGGCACGGACGATGCGGGGATTGGTCGGCGCCGGGGAGACACAGACTAAGATACGCTCCCTGGTGTAGTAGTCACGGTTTCCCAGCACGCGTGCGGCGTCTGTGAGGTGACCGGTGCGATCGGCGCAGCGGCGCAGCGCGATTTCTCGGAGTGCGGTGAGGTTCTCGACGGTAAAAAAATGCTGTTGCGCTCGGTCGGCTTGTGCGGGACGGTAGACGAGGCCGGCGCGAAGGCGCTCAAGTAGGTCTTCGGGCTCTATGTCGACGAGCTCGACCTGGTCGGCATCATCGAAGATACGGTCGGGGATTCGTTCGCTCACGACAACGCCGGTGATGGATGCAACCATGTCGTTTAGGCTCTCGATATGCTGAACGTTCACGGTCGTATAGACGTCGATGCCCGCATGTAGAAGTTCCTCGACGTCTTGATAGCGTTTGTCGTGGCGAGACCCCGGCGCATTCGTATGGGCGAGCTCGTCGACAAGGATGAGCTGAGGGGCGCGTTCGATAGCCGCATCTAGATCGAACTCGCTGAGCGCAATGCCGTTGTGCTCGATGAGTTTACAGGGCACGTTCTCAAGCCCTTGTGCAAGATGGGCAGTTGCCGGACGTTCGTGCGGCTCGATGTATCCCGCGACGACGTCGACACCTCGCCGCTTGGCGGCGTGGGCGGCTTGAAGCATCGCATAGGTTTTGCCTGTGCCAGCAGCGTAGCCAAAGAAAATTTTGAGGTGTCCCCGGCTGGTTCGAGTGTCATCGGCGACCCCGTCTTTCTCAATTGCCTTGAGGATGAGGTCTGGATTGACGCGAGTGTCCGATGCGTCGCGCTGCATAGCGTAGCCTTTCTGAAGCGTTGTCCATGCGTGCATACGCGGTGAAGACACCACTGTATGCTCGCGAGGTCGAGTATAGGCGCACTGCAGCTGCAATAGTGCTTTCTACCTGCATCTTTACGGCATCTTAAGGACGTGAGCCCCGGCCCTCACGCCTCTTTAATCCCTAGAAGCGTTTACTGTCCCCAGACGCTTGCGAGGGCAGGCGTCCGAGACATCGGACCGCGTGTGAAAGGGGCGGTAAATGGACATCCTCATTCCCATCATCGGAGTCGTCTGCATTGGACTTCTTATCTATTACATCTACATTCTGATGAGGAGTGATTCGTAAACTATGGACGCTGCGATTCAGTACATCTTGTACTTTGCCGTACTCGTCGTCCTGGCCGTTCCGCTCGGTCGGTTCATGGCCCATATCATGGATGGTGAGCATACGTTCCTGTCGCCTGTGATTGCTCCTGTGGAGCGTGGCGTCTATCGTCTGCTTCGCATCGACGCGGCAGAACAGATGGGGTGTAGGCGCTATCTGGCGAGCGTGCTGGTCTTTTCGGGGATCGGCCTCGTGACTCTTGTGGCACTCCAGGCGCTTCAGTCCTTCTTGCCAGGCAATCCCCAGCACCTGCCGGGTGTGTCATGGGACCTGTCGTTCAATACGGCTGCTTCCTTCATAACCAACACCAACTGGCAGTCCTACTCCGGTGAGACCACCCTGTCCTACCTTGTGCAGTTCATGGGTCTCACCGTGCAAAACTTCTTGTCCGCTGGCACCGGTATCGCGGTCATGTTCGCGCTGATCCGCGGCTTCCGTCAGGTCAAGGAGCAGGGTCTGGGTTCCTTCTGGGTCGACCTCACCCGCACCGTCCTGTATGTGCTCATCCCGCTGAACCTCGTGTTCGGCATCTGCCTGGCTGCCGGTGGCGTCATCTCCAACTTCCAGCCGGCTCAGAAGGCTGAGCTCGTAGAACCCGTCGCTGTTCAGCCTAATGCAGACGGCGGCTGGAGCGTCATCGACGGCGCCCAGATTGAGGGCGACACGGTCAAGGTCGACGGCAAGGTTGTCGAGGGCGCGCGCGTGGTCACCGAGCAGTTCCTGCCCCAGGGTCCCGCGGCTCCTCAGGTCGCCATCAAGCAGTCCGGCACCAACGGCGGCGGCTTCTTCGGCGTGAACTCCGCCCATCCGTATGAGAACCCCAGTGCCTTCACCAACATCATCGAGATGACCAGCCTGCTGCTGATCCCGGCCGCCTGTTGCTTCGCCTTCGGTATCGGCGTCAAGAACACCAAGCAGGGCAAGGCCATCTTTGCCGCCATGTTCATCCTGCTGGTGATCTTCACCGGCATCATCGCCGTCAACGAGCATGCGGGCACCCCGCAGCTGGCCGATGGCGGAGCGGTCAATATCGAGATGACCGACGGCCAGGCCGGCGGCAACATGGAGGGCAAGGAGAGCCGTTTCGGTATCGCCTCCTCTTCTACCTGGTCCGCTTTCACGACGGCTGCTTCCAACGGCTCGGTTAACTCCATGCACGACTCCTACACCCCGCTGGGCGGTTTTGTCCAGATGCTCCAGATTGCTCTGGGCGAGGTCGTCTTCGGCGGCGTGGGCTGCGGCCTGTACGGCATGATCGGCTTTGCCATCCTCACAGTGTTCATCGCCGGCCTCATGGTCGGACGCACGCCTGAGTTCCTGGGCAAGAAGATCGAGCCGGGCGAGATGCGCTGGGCAGTTGTCCTGTGCTTGGCAACTCCGTTTGCCATTCTGGTGTGCTCGGCCATCGCCTGCATGGTGCCCGGTCTTGCCGACCAGCTCAACAATGGTGGCGCGCACGGCTTCTCCGAGGCGCTGTATGCCTTCACCTCATGCGGCGGCAACAACGGCTCGGCGTTTGCAGGCATGAACTGCAACATTCCCTGGATCAACGTCATGCTCGGCCTCGAGATGCTGTTCGCCCGCTTCATGCCTATCATCGGTACGCTGGCTATCGCCGGCTCGCTGGCCAAGAAGGGCAAGGTCGCCGAGAGCGCCGGTACCCTGTCTACCACCAACGGCATGTTCGTATTCCTGCTCGTGTTCATCGTTCTGCTGATCGGTGCCCTGAGCTTCTTCCCGGCCCTGGCGCTTGGCCCCGTTGCCGAGTTCTTCCAGATGATTGCGTAAAGGAGGGCGCAGATTTATGACTATGCAAAAAGACATGATGGGCCGTGCGGTCCGCGACTCGTTTGCCAAGCTGGATCCTCGCGTCCAGATTCAAAACCCGGTCATGTTCCTGGTGTGGCTTTCCGCCGTCATGACCTCCGTCCTGGCCGTCGCTTCCATTTTCGGTGTGCAGGACGCGGGTGTGCCCACCTACTATGTGGTCGCCATCGCGGTCATCCTGTGGCTTACCGACCTGTTCTCGAACTTCGCCGAGGCGCTTGCCGAGGGCCGCGGTAAAGCCCAGGCCGATTCCCTGCGTGCGGCCAAGAAGGATGTCGAGGCCCATCGCATCGAGTCCGTTGAGGACAAGGAGCACTTCACCGTCGTTCCCGGCACCGAGCTCACGCGCGGCGACCTGGTGATCGTACGCGCCGGCGAGCAGATTCCCGGCGACGGCGACGTCATCGAGGGCGCTGCTTCCGTTGACGAGTCCGCCATCACCGGCGAGTCCGCCCCCGTGGTCCGCGAGGCCGGCGGCGACCGCTCTGCCGTTACCGGCGGTACCACGGTGCTGTCCGACTGGATCATCGTCAAGATCTCCAGTGAGCCCGGCCAGAGCTTTCTGGACAAGATGATCGCGATGGTCGAGGGTGCCGCGCGCAAGAAGACCCCTAACGAGATCGCTCTGGAGATCTTCCTGGTGGCCCTCTCCATCGTCTTTATCCTGGTCACGCTGGCCCTGTATTGTTACTCCTGCTTCTCGGTCGGTCTTAACGACATGGACAACCCCACGGCCGTGACCACGCTCGTGGCGCTGCTCGTGTGCCTGGCTCCTACTACCATCGGCGCCCTTCTTTCCGCCATCGGCATCGCCGGCATGAGCCGTCTGAACGAGGCCAACGTGCTGGCCATGTCCGGCCGCGCCATCGAGGCCGCCGGCGACGTCGACATCCTCATGCTCGACAAGACCGGCACCATCACCCTGGGTAACCGCCAAGCCGCCGAGTTCATCCCGGTCGACGGCATCGATCCCGCGGAGCTGGCCGATGCCGCCCAGCTTTCCTCGCTGGCCGACGAGACCCCCGAAGGCCGTTCCATCGTCGTGCTCGCCAAGGAGCAGTTTGGGCTGCGCGGCCGCACACTCGAGGATAAGGGTATGGAGTTTATCCCGTTCACCGCGGCAACGCGTATGTCCGGCGTGAACTACGAGGGCAATGAGATCCGCAAAGGCGCTGCCGATTCCGTGCGCACCTATGTGGAGGCAGCCGGCGGCGTGTTCTCAAAGGAGTGCGACGAGGCCGTCGAACGCATCGCCAAGGCCGGCGGCACCCCGCTGGTCGTGACCAAGAACTGCCGCGTGCTGGGCGTTGTGTACCTCAAGGACATCATCAAGTCCGGCGTTAAGGAGAAGTTCGCCGACCTGCGCAAGATGGGCATCAAGACCATCATGGTGACGGGCGACAACCCGCTCACCGCCGCGGCAATCGCCGCCGAGGCCGGCGTTGACGACTTCCTGGCCGAGGCCACCCCTGAAGGCAAGCTCGAGAAGATCCGCGAGTTCCAGCGTGAGGGGCACCTGGTCGCCATGACCGGCGACGGCACCAACGACGCGCCCGCTCTGGCCCAGGCCGACGTCGCCGTGGCCATGAACACGGGCACCCAGGCTGCCAAGGAGGCCGGCAACATGGTCGACCTCGACTCCAGCCCCACCAAGCTCATCGAGGTCGTGCGTATCGGCAAGCAGCTGCTCATGACCCGCGGTTCGCTCACGACCTTCTCGGTGGCCAACGACATGGCGAAGTACTTCGCTATCATCCCGGCCCTGTTCTCGCCGATCTACCCCGGGTTGGACGCCCTCAACATCCTCGGTCTGGCAAGCCCGCTGTCCGCGGTTCTTTCGGCCATCATCTATAACGCGCTCGTTATCGTCGCGCTGATCCCGGCCGCGCTGAAGGGCGTTAAGTATCGCGAGGTCCCGTCCGGACAGCTGCTGACCCACAACCTGCTCGTGTGGGGTCTGGGCGGCATCGTTGCCCCGTTCGTATTCATCAAGCTCATCGACATGCTGCTCGCGTTCTGCGGCATTATGTAAGTGGAGGTTTGTATGTTCAAAGGTGTTGCATCGCGCGCACTGGGCGTGTTCGCGCTGTTTACCGTTGTCTGCGGCCTGGGCTATACGCTTGTCGTGACCGGCATTGCCCAGGTTGCGTTCCCGTATCAGGCGAACGGTTCGCTCATTACGGTCGACGGCAAGGTTGTGGGTTCCGAGCTCATCGGCCAGAACTTCGAGGATGAGGACCACATGTGGGGCCGCATCCAGAACGTGTCAATTTTCGAAGGCGAAGATGGCGAGCTCATGGCGTATGGTGCCCCATCCAACCTGTCCCCGGCGAGTGAGGAGTATCGGCAGCTTGTGGATGCGCGCGTGAAGAAGATCCGCGCCGCCAACCCCGATGCCGATATGGATGCTGTGCCCGTCGACCTGGTGACGTGTTCCGGCTCAGGGCTCGACCCCGAGATCTCTCCCGATGCCGCCGAGTACCAGGTCCCGCGCCTTGCCAAGGCCACGGGCAAAAGTGAGGACGAGGTGCGCGACATCATTGCCGCGTGCACCAAGGGCCGTTTCCTCGGCGTGTTCGGCGAGCCCACGGTCAACGTGCTCAAGGTGAACCTTATGCTGGACGGCGCGCTGTAGGTGAGGGAGTGGCGGATGAGGGCATGACTGACTATCTGAGCCCTCAAGTCCACCCCGCCCATCAGTTGCGGTGAAATACGGACTGTTTTGACTGTCAAAAGCCTCGATTGCTCCGTATCTCACCGCAACTTTTTTGTGGGTCGATACGTAGGCAGGGGAGTGCGTGCGGTCGGGTGTTGTGCAGTTGCTGGTACGATAGATACGTCAGCAACTGCCGCCGAGCGGCTCAAACGAAAGGAACCCTGTATGGAGTCTTCCGCCTATCCGATGCTCTTTAGCCCGATCAAGGTCGGTACGACCGAGGTCAAGAACCGCGTCTTTATGCCGCCGGTGTCCACCAACCTGGCCGATCATGGCTACGTGACCGACGACTTGGTTGATCATTACCGTGCCCGCGCCAAGGGCGGCGTGGGCCTGATCATCACCGAGGTCGTGACGGTCGAGCCCACCTATACCTATCTGCCGGGCGACATGTGCTGCTACGACGACACGTTTATCCCTGGCTGGGAAAAGCTCGCCGCGGCCGTCCACGAGTATGGCTGTAAGATCATGCCGCAGCTCTTCCACCCCGCCTACATGGCCTTTAACATTCCGGGTACGCCGCGCCTGATCGCTCCGTCCTTTGTGGGCCCGTCCTATGCCCGCGAGGCGCCGCGCCCCATTACGGTCGATGAGATTCACGAGCTCACGCATCAGTTTGGCGACGCTGCCGTGCGTATGCAGAAGGCCGGTGTCGATGGCGTCGAGGTCCATGCGGCGCACGCCCACGGTATGCTCGGCGGCTTTTTGACTCCGCTCTATAACAAGCGTACCGATGAGTACGGCGGCTCGCTCGACGCCCGCATGCGCTTTTTGCTCGAGGTCATCGCCGAGATTCGCGAGCGCTGCGGCAAGGACTTTATCATCGACGTCCGCATCTCGGGCGATGAGTACACCGATGGCGGCCTGACCCTCAACGACATGATCTACGTCTCGCGTCGCCTGGAGAAGGCCGGCGTCGACATGATTCATGTGTCGGGCGGCACCACCATCAAGCGCTGTTCCGCGATTCCCGCCGCCGGTACCCAGCAGGCCTCGCACGCTGCCTGCTCGCGCGAGATCAAAAAGCACGTCAACATTCCCGTTGCCACCGTCGGACGCATTAACGAGGCTTGGATCGCCGAGGAGCTGATCGAGGACGGTGCCGCCGACATCTGCATGATGGGCCGCGCCAATCTGTGTGATGCCGAGTTCTGCAACAAGGCCGCTGCCGGCAACGCCGACGACATCCGCCCCTGCATTGGCTGCCTGCGCTGCCTGAACGGCATTATGTTTGGCAAACGCATCTCCTGCACCGTTAATCCGGACGTGGAGCGCGACGAGGCCGGCTACGAGCCTGCCGCCGAGGCTAAGAACGTGCTGGTTGTGGGCGCTGGTCCTGCGGGCATGGAGGCAGCCTACATTGCTGCCAAGCGCGGCCACAACGTAGTGCTCGTGGATAAGCAGGACGAGCCGGGTGGCGAGATGCGCATCGCGGCCGTTCCGCCGGCAAAGCAGGAACTCACCCGCGTGATCAAGTATCAGTACCGTCGCCTGGCCGAGGTCGGCGTGAAGTGCGTATTTGGCACCGAGCTTACTGCCGAGGACATTCAGCGTGACTACGCCGGCTACGAGGTCGTCCTGGCCTATGGCGCCGAGCCCATCGCCCCGGCCTTCATGCAGGGATTTAAGCAGGTCATGACGGCTGACGACCTGTTGGGCGGCAAGGCTTTCCCGGGCAAGAAGATTGTCATCGTGGGCGGCGGCACCGTCGGTTGCGAGACGGCCGACTACCTGGCCCCGTTGGTCAACGATCTGTCGCCGGCCAATCGCGACGTCACCGTCATCGAGATGACCAAGACGCTCGCCGCCAACGAGGGCGGCGCCGGTCGCGCGGTGCTCATCACGCGCATGCTTTCCAAGGGCGTTCACGTGCTGACCGAGGCCAAGGTAACCGAGATTACCGAGGATGCTATCAGCTATGAGAAGGACGGCGAGGTCCACACCATCGCCGATGCCGATACGCTGGTACTTGCCATGGGCTATCGTCCCAATACCAAGTTGGCCGACGACCTTGCCGCTGCCGGCGTTGCCACCCACGTGCTGGGCGATGCCAACAAGTGCGGTAACATCCGCGATGCCATCGGCGATGGCTACAAGGTTGCCTGCGAGCTCTAGTCAACCCCTTGGCGCATGTGGGGCCTATCCCCACGGCGTCAGTCGGTAGATAGCAAAAAGCGGCGGTCGTCCCGTACGTGGGACGACCGCCGCTTGCGTTGGCAGCAATGAACCGTGCGATTAGAGCCCCAGGATCTCCTTGACCTTGGCGATGATAGCCTCGTCGGTGGCGTTGGCAAAGAAGTACTCCTGGAAGTGCTCGCCGGCAAGTGCGCCCTTTACCAGGTCCTGATCGATCTCGCCCAGGACGTCGACGAGCGGGCGCATGGTCACAGCGCGCACGCCGTCGAGGATCTTCTTGTTGCGCTGCTCGGGCTCAACGCGCTCGGCGGGGTAGCCGTTTCCCGAACCAAAGCCAAAGAGCTTCTCGAAGGTGTACTCAAGGTTGAGCTCCTGGCCCCAGCCGTTCTTGAGGGCGAAGGGCATGGCGACGGCGTTGCCATCGTTGACCTGGGCAAAGGTGTAGGCGTCGAGCGGGTCGGCAACATGGCCGCACAGCACGCCGGGGAAGGAGTTGCAGGCGAGCATGGCGCCCTCGCCGGTGCCACAGCCGGTCACGACGTAGTCGGCAGCGCCGGAGTTCAGCAGCACGGCGGCAAGGATGCCGTTCTGCACGTAGGTGAGGGGCTTGGAATCGGCGTCGGCATACATGCCATAGTTAAAGACGGTGTGGCCCATGGGTTCGACAACCTTCTTAAGGGCAGCCTCAATCATAGGGTTCTTGGAGTTCTGAGAGTTCTCATTAATCAGAGCGATTTTCATGATAGGTAACCTTCCACTATTTTCTAAATTAATGGTTCGTTATGTTGCATGGCATCTCCAACAGAGAAGCCGCTCTGCGGGCGGTGGACGATAAGGTCTGTCGCGAGTTCCGCACGAGCCGAAGAGCACTTAATGTGCTCTTCGTGCGAGTCAGGACTGTTCGAGCAGCAGACCTTATCGTCCACCGCCTCGCCCAGACGTCTTACTGCGGCTGCTTTCCAATGTATGCGAGGATGCCGCCGTCGACGTAGAGGATGTGGCCGTTGACGAAGTTCGACGCGTCGGAAGCCAGGAACACGGCGGGGCCCTTCAGGTCCTCGGGCGTGCCCCAACGGGCGGCCGGCGTCTTGGCAATGATGAACTGGTCAAACGGGTGGCGGCTGCCGTCGGGCTGCGTCTCGCGCAGCGGCGCGGTTTGCGGCGTGGCGATGTAGCCGGGCCCAATGCCGTTGCACTGGATATTGGCCTCGCCAAACTCGGAGCAGATGTTCTTGGTGAGCATCTTGAGTCCGCCCTTGGCCGCGGCATAGCCGGCGATGGTCTCGCGGCCAAGCTCGCTCATCATCGAGCAGATGTTGATGATCTTGCCGTGGCCCTTGGCGATCATGCCGGGCAGGCAGGCCTTGGACACGATAAACGGTGCGTTGAGGTCAATATCGACGACGCGGCGGAAGTCCTCGGCGCTCATGTCGAGCATCGGGGTACGCTGGATGACGCCAGCGTTGTTGACCAGGATATCGGGCGTGGTGCCAAAGTCGGCCTCAATCTTGGCGATGAGCTCGGCGACGACGGCCTCGTCGGTGACATCGGCAACATAGCCGTGAGCGTCAAAGCCCAGCTCGCGGTAGTGCTTCTCGGCCTCGGCTACCTTGTCGGCGTGACGTGCGTTAAAGGCGATCTTGGCGCCAGCCTCTCCGAGCGCCTCGGCGATGGCCATGCCAATGCCATAGGTGGCGCCGGTTACCAGTGCGACCTTGCCGTCCAGACGGAAGCTGTCCATAAGATCAGACATAGCGATCCTTTCAAAAGAAACGTTCATCTATATAAGTCTTGCTTTTCATGCAAGGTCAGTATAGGTGAAGCGGCGTAATAGCCACCCCTTATTTCCTAAAATCAGGTGAACGTTCACTTTTAAAAGGCGAACGGCAGTCTTGTCCTTGCCGCGCGGACGTTTATTCGCTCTGTTCCTGCGTGCCCTCTGCGATCATGTTGCGGTTGTACACCAGATGCAGGTACATCGCGTCGTGCGCTGCGGTGGGATTGCGCGCGGCGATGGCGTCGGCCACGCCACGGTGGGTGCGGATGGTTTCCTCAACCAGCTTTTTGCCGGTCACGTCAATAAACAGGGGGACAGACGCCTTGAGCACACCCATCAGGCGGGGGACAACGAGGTTGCCGCAGCTTTCGGCAATTGCGATATGAAACGCGGTGTCGGCGGCGGAATAGTCTTCGTCCCGCGCGGCCAAGCGCTCGGACTCGTCGCAAAGTTCTTTGATGCAGATGATTTGATCGTCGGTCGCGTGCTCTGCGGCCATGCTGGCCATCTGCGGCTCGATCATAAAGCGCACTTCGAGCAGGTCGCGTGCCAGGCGCCTCTTGTCATCGATAAAGGTAAAGCCCAGCGGATCGTCGGCAACGCCGGGGTTTGATGCCACATAGGTGCCCGAGCCCTGTTTGATGCGCACGATGTTGCGCGACTGCAGCAGCTTCATGGCTTCGCGCACCGTGCTTCTGCCGGCGCCCAGGCGCTCGACGAGCACGGCCTCCTTGGGCAGGCGGTCGCCTTGCTCAAGATGTTCATCCAGGATCAGTTGAATGATTTTCTCCGAAATCTGCTCGGGGAGTCCCAATTCGGCTCGTGCCACGCTTCACCTCATATCAAAAGAATTCATCAGAGCTATTCTAGCCCATTCAGCAGAAGCCGCGGCGGTTCACTCCGACAATGAGGGGGCTGGAAGTAGCCGTTTACCGTCAAAAAGACCGTTCAGCAAATACATCAGATGTATTTCGAACAAATTTCAATTTGAAACATCAGACCTATTGAAAACACGCTATAGTCTAAGCCGAATTCAAAAGGTCTGATGAATTGGAGGAAAGATGTCAGACCCAACGTTTATGGCTGATCCCACCAGGCTGGTCATCGCCGCCATCGTGGGCATCGCGCTGCTGCTTGCGCTCATCATCAAGTTCAAGCTGCACCCCGTGCTGTCGATGATGGTCTCGGCGCTCGTGATCGGTATCGGTGCCGGCATGCCGCTCGACATGGTGGCGGACACCGTCACCAAGGGTGTGGGCACCACGCTGCAAAACATCGCCCTGCTCATTGGCCTGGGATCGATGTTTGGCCAGATTTTGGAGGAGAGCGGCGGCGCCAAGAAGATCGCCCAGACCTTCATTGACACCTTTGGCCAGGGCCACTCCAGCTGGGCGCTGGGCATCACCGGTTTGGTCATCGGCACCACGGTGTTCTTTGAGGCCGGCGTGGTCGTTTTGATCCCGCTTGCCTTTAGCGTGGCATCGCAGACCAAAAAGTCGACGCTCTACTACGGCATCGCGCTGCTCGCGGGACTTGCCGCTGGCTATGCGTTCGTGCCGCCATCGGCCGGGTCGGTTTTGGTCGCCGGCACGCTCGGTGTCGACCTGGGCACCATGATTCTCGTCGGTATCCCTACCGCCTTCATCGCTATGGCGATCGCCGGCGTTATCTGGGGCCGCAACGTGGGCGGTCGCATCTTTACCGATGTTCCGGAGCACTTTACCTCTGCCGAGGGCGCGAGCGACGAAAAGGAGCTTCCCTCCTTTGGCATGGTGCTTGCCATCGTGCTCACGCCGCTTTGTCTGATTTTGCTGGGCACGTTGTCCTCTTATATCCCCATGCCCGCTGAGCTCGCCTCGATTCTCGCCTTCCTGGGCAAGCCGTTCGTCGCTTTGACGCTCGCCACGCTCGTCGCGATGTATCTGCTGGGCGCGCGCCGCGGCTACTCCGGCGCTGAGCTCAAAGCCCTGCTCGACCGCTCTCTTAAGCCCGTCGGCATGATCTTGCTGGTTATCGCTTGCGGCGGCGTCATTCGCTGGATGCTGCAGGACTGCGGCTTGGGCCAGGTTATTGGCCCTATGCTCGAGGCTTCACCGCTGCCTTTGGTGGTTGTTGCCTTTTTGATTGCCGTCATGGTGCGTGCCTCTGTCGGCAGCTCCATCGTCGCTATGACCATGGCATCGGGCATTATGGCCGCCATGCCCGCGGTTGCAGGAGCCTCGGTGCTCATGCGTGCCGCTATCTGTCTTGCTATCTGCGGCGGTGCCACGGCCCTCTCGCACGTCAACGATGCCGGTTTTTGGATGTGCTCCTCGTTCCTGGAGATTGACGAGAAGACAACCCTCAAGTCCTGGACCGTTATGGAGACGCTCATCGGCCTTTCGGGTCTTGCCTGCGCCCTGGTGATTTCGTTCTTCGCCTAGTTCGCGTAGCTAAGCATCTTCCGCCGAGTGCATCGCTCGGTACCCATTTCACCTGATTCATTAACCAACGATTGGTACAACCGTTCAAACCAAAAGAGGAGAGCATTATGGACGAGAAGACCAAGGCACAGATTCAGCAGGAGGCAGCCGACTTGGTTGCCAAGCTGCAGCCGCGTTCCGGCAAGTTTCGCACCATCAGCCCCGAGATGGACCCGCTGCGTCTGGGCTCTGGCTGGTCCATCGAAGATCTGGACAAGCCGCAGGTCATTATCGAGTCGACGTTCGGCGACTCGCACCCGGGTTCTGCCGGCCTGTTTGATCTGGTCGAGGAGGTCCGTGCTGGTGTTGCCGAGGCTGGCGGTCACGGTGCTCGTTACTTCTGCACCGATATCTGCGACGGCGAGGCCCAGGGACACGACGGCATTAACTACTCGCTGCCCAGCCGCGACATGATCGCCAACATGATCGAGATCCATGCCAAGGCCACCCCGTTCGACGCCGGCGTCTTTGTCGCCAGCTGCGATAAGGGCCTGCCTGCGAACCTCATGGCCATGGGCCGCATCAACATCCCCTCCATCGTCGTTACCGGCGGCGTCATGGATGCCGGTCCCGATCTGCTGACCTTGGAGCAGCTCGGCGCGATTTCTGCCCGCTACGAGCGCGGCGAGATCTCCCGCGAGGAGCTTGAGTTTGCCAAGCACAACGCATGCCCCAGCTGCGGCGCCTGCTCCTTTATGGGCACCGCGTCGACCATGCAGGTTACCGCCGAGGCCCTGGGCCTTATGCTCCCCGGCACGGCCTTGTTGCCCGCAACCAGCTCCGATCTGCGCGAGTTCGCCCGCGAGGCCGGCCGTCAGTCCGTGTGGCTCTCCGAGCACAACCTGTGCCCCCGCGACATCGTGACCAAGGAGTCCTTCGAGAACCTCATCATGGTCCACGGCGCCATTTCGGGCTCCACCAACTCGCTGCTGCATATCCCCGCGATTGCCCGCGAGTTTGGCATCGAGATGTCCGCCGACGATTTCGATCGCCTGCACCGTGGCGCCCACTACCTGCTCAACGTTCGCCCCGCAGGCGAGTGGCCGGCGCAGTTCTTCTACTATGCGGGCGGCGTGCCGCGCATCATGGAGGAGATCAAGTCGATGCTTCACCTCGATGTCATGACCGTCACCGGCAAGACTCTCGGCGAAAACCTCGAGGACCTTAAGAACAACGGCTACTACGAGAAGTGCGGCCGCTACCTGGAGAAGTGGAACCTCAAGCGCGAGGACATCATCCGTCCGTTCGACCAGGCCTTCGGCACCGACGGTTCCATCGCCATCCTCCACGGCAATCTTGCTCCCGAGGGCGCGGTCGTCAAGCACACCGTCGTTCCGCGCGAGATGTTCCAGGCTACGCTCAAGGCCCGTCCGTTCGACTGCGAGGAGGACGCCATCCACGCCGTCCTGACGCACGAGGTCAAGCCCGGCGACGCCGTCATCATTCGCTACGAGGGCCCCAAGGGTTCCGGCATGCCCGAGATGTTCTACACCACCGAGGCTATCGCCAGCGATCCCGAGCTGGGTGTGAGCATTGCCCTTATCACTGATGGCCGCTTCTCCGGCGCCTCCAAGGGCCCGGCTATCGGTCACGTTTCGCCCGAGGCTGCCGTGGGCGGCCCGATTGCCCTGATTGAGGAGGGCGACCTTATCCAGATCAACATCCCCGAGCGCTCGCTGTCTATTGTGGGCATCGCCGGCAAGGAGATGGAGCCGGCCGAGATCGATGCCGTCCTGGCCGAGCGCCGAGGCGCTTGGAAGCCCAAGGCTAATCGCTATACCTCCGGCACGCTCAAGTTCTTTACCGAGCATGCAGTTTCCGCCATTCAGGGTGGCTACATGGAGTAGCGCCCATGCGCATCAAATATCTCCTCTCATAGATGCGCGGCACAAAGAGCCCCGAGCCACGTCACCGGGGCGCGTTGTTCAGCGCCGCCGGGGCGCTCCACTCAAACGACAAGAGACGTCTTACGCAAGCGCCCGCGTCCGTGGATAAAACCACGGGCGTGGGCGCTTCACTTTATTCCCAGCCCTTCCACACGTCAGGCTCGTAGCCAACGGTTGCCTGGCGGCCGTTGCGAACGATGGGCTCACGAAGAATTTGCTGGTTATCGAGCACCTTTTCGAACTTCTGGTCGGCAGCAAGATACTGTACGAGCGCAACCGTGTCGGCATCTTTCGCCTTTGGATCGATCACAGCGTCGATCCCGCCGACGGCGCGCGCCACGCTTTCGAGCTCGCCTTCGCTCAATTCTCGTCCGTCCATGATACGACAAGGGAGCCGAGCAAAAACAGAGCAGGCGGAGATGGAGGAGGACGGCGACCGACCGTCGGCAAGAGTCGGCCGGATCGGACTGGCGCCCAGCGCGCGCCGGCGACACGCTCGCAGCTGCACACATAGCCGATGTACAAGCTCGCCGCGGCGTTCCCTCGCCCCGCGGTGTGGCGATAGAGAAGCACGCCACCCGTCAACGATGGCGCCTCGGTGAAGAAAATCAACGTCTGGGTTACATCCCTTGAAAGGGGCGAAGACGGCTGCTAGAATACCTCCCCGCTATGAAGGATTTGACCAAAGCATACATCGCAATTCGGCGGCCCCTGGTATACGGGGCCTCTCCTGTTGTTCCCCAAGTGCGCTCTGAGCAGCCGCTTTCTTCCTGTCGTATCTGATGCACGCATAGCACGTGCATGTTATTTCGCCCGTGGGCCGGCGCGCCTTCGGCGAAGAATCGAATAGATACGAAGGAAGCTTATGTCTGATAATTGTACGGTCGCGCCCGCCAATGGGCGCATTACCGGTACCCAGATCCGCATCGTCGCGGTCGTCGTCCTGGGTGCCTTCTTGGCGCTACTGAACCAAACGGTGATGTCGCCTGCGCTGCCGGTCATCATGTCCGATTTCGCCATCGATGCCTCGACTGCCCAGTGGATCATGTCCATATACCCGCTGGTGAGCGGCATCATGGTCCCCGTTTCGGCGTTCCTTATCGACAAGTTCAGCACCCGCGCGCTATTCTTCGGGGCGACGCTGGTGTTCGCGCTGGGCACGCTGCTGTGCGCCGCAGCCCCTGATTTCCTGTTCCTCATCATCGGTCGTGTGTTGCAAGCGGCGGGCTCAGGCGTGCTCATGCCGCTTGTCTCGGTGGTTCCCATGCTGGTGTTCCCCGTCGAGAAACGAGGAACGGCTATGGGCATGGCGGGCATCGTCATGTCGGCGGGTCCCGCGGTCGGCCCCGTCGTAGGCGGCGCGGTGATCGACACGTACGGCTGGCGCACCATGATCGGCGCCATCGTCCCCCTCGCAATTCTCGTGCTGGTGCTGGGCGTGTTCATGCTGAAAAACGTGGGCGAGCTGAAGAACCCCAAGCTCGACCTGCCCTCGGTCGTCCTCTCCACCATCGCCTTCGGCGGACTTCTCTACGGGTTCTCGAGCGCCTCGTCGATGGGTTGGGGCAACCCCGTGGTGCTCGGCTCGATCGTCGCGGGTGTCGTGTGCTTGGTGCTGTTCGTCGTACGCCAGGGCAAAATCGAGGACCCGCTGCTTCAACTGGGCACGCTCAAGACGCGCGAGTTCCGCGTGGCCGCCATCATCGTCACGCTCATCAACGCCGCATGCCTGGTCACCAACACGCTGTTGCCGTTGCTGCTGCAAACCTCGCTTGGCGCTTCGGCCTTCGAAACCGGCATGGCCATGCTTCCCGCCGCGGCGGTGGGCATCATCATCAGCCCTATCTCCGGCGTGGTGTTCGACAAGTTCGGTCCGCGTGCCATCTCGATCGTCGGCCTGGCCCTCATGACCGGCGCCCTGTTCCTGCTCTCGCTTTCGACGGTAAACACGCCCATCTTGGTGGTTGCGCTGTTCTGCATGCTGCAGTCCGCCGGCCAGTCGCTCGCGAACATGCCGGTGAACACATGGGGTGTCAATGCCTTGAAAAATGACATGATCGCCCACGGCAACGCCATCGCGAACACCGGCCGCCAGGTCGCCGGCGGTTTGTGCACGGCGCTCATCATCACGGTCATGACAAGCGTCACCGCGTCGGCCGGCGTCGATGCGAGCATCCAAGTAGCCACCGCCGTGGGCGCGGGCGTCGCTTACAAGGTGTGCGCGGCAATCGGCCTCGTTTCCCTTATCTGCGCCATATTCAGCGTGCGCACCAAGAAAACCGCACCGAAAACGAAGGAGGCATAAGCGATGTCCGAGATTCTGTCCGAGCGCATCCCGCTCGAGCTCGAGGGGACGCCCGTTTCGAGCATCATGATTGAAGAGCCGTTCACCTGCACGCAGGATTGCACGATTTCCGACGTGGTGCGCATGCTCGCCGAAAACGAGGTGAGCAGCATGCCCGTAATCGATGAGCGCAACCAGGTGGTCGGGTTCATCTCCGACGGCGATGTCATGGGAGCCATCGCGCAGCATCGCGCTCACACCATCTTCACGGGCGGCGACGCGTCCATGCTGTACTTCGACGATCAGAGCCTTGAGCAGCGCATCGAAGACCTGAAGGATCGCTGCGTCATGGATTTCGCGACGCGCCAGGTAGTGTGTGCCCGTCCCGAGCAGAGCATCGCCCGCGTCGCCGCGCTGCTGGCGAAGAAGAAGTTCAAGAAGCTTCCTGTGGTTGATGACGAGGGCAAACTCGTGGGGGTCATCCGCCGCTCCGCCATCACCAAATACATCTTCGGCATCCTTTTCCAATAGGGGCAGGTCGCACTTGAGGCGAACATCTCGAGGCATCGAGCCAGCAACTGGACCAGACAACCTTGACACGCACGCGCTTTCCCTCGATGCTTCGGTAAGGGGAGCTGCGAAAATCGCAGCACGGGTGATCGGCGCCGCGCCCCCGAAGGCAAAAGCGAACACGGGAGCGATACGATGGGAAAAGTCCTGGACGAAGATTTGGTTTATGAGATTCTCTCCGTCGTGGCAGAGATTCCGGCGGGATGCGTCGCCTCGTACGGTCAGATAGCGCGCCTCATCGGCAGGGAGAAAAACTCTCGCCTGGTCGGAGCGGTGCTGAGCGAGGCGGATCGCTACGGCGATTATCCCTGCCACCGCGTCGTCAACCACGCGGGACGCCTCGCGCCAAACTTCCCCGACCAGCGAGCACTACTGACGGAGGAAGGAGTCGCCTTCCGAGACAACGGCTGCGTCGACATGAAAAAGCACCAGTGGAACGAGTAGCCAGGCAGCGTAGCGTCGAAAGGAGCGACGCCACGGGGAACGACCTGCGCCCCGCCGCCGGACAACCTATGGCAAAGTGACACGTCCCACAAAGAGCGGCGCACCAGTACGAGACACGACCGCGACGTAAAAAGACCCTATGATACTCGTAAGCATCTATCTGATTGCCCGCCTCGAGGTACCCAAAGAACGAGAGATGCCGAAACCCCTAGACAAAGAAAAAGGTCGGGAGCTTTTATGCTTCCGACCTGAAGTTTCATGGTCGCGGGGGGCGGATTTGAGCCACCGACCTTCGGGTTATGAGGTCGCTACGACGTTGTTTCATTCAGACATTTCGACCCAAATTGAAGTCAATATAACTCCAGGTCATTTGATGTTTTCATAGATTTACGAAAGAAAAGTACGCGGAATAATTCGACCCAAATTCGACCCACAACGAGCTTGAAAGCGGTCAGGCGGAGCATTACCCTTGGGGTGTGACCCCACGCAGGGCCCACCACCAAGGGTAATGCCCACCCGCCCCAGCCCTTTGCGCCATTCCGCGCAACCGAGCGCGATTCTCAGGCACTTCAGGCAAGGAACACGATGAACGACCGACCTCTCGTCATAGGCAAAGGAACGAAGCAACGCCGCGACAAATACACGTGGCGCTACCGTCACAGCCTCGGCAAGGATCCGGTCACGGGCAAATACCGCTATTCGCCGTGGCAGACCATACATACCACCAAAAGCCGAGAGGTCGACGCCGCACTCGAAGCCTACAAGGCAGAACTCAACAGCGGCACCTACGTCCAAAAATCGAGGGACACCGTCGGCTCGTACGCAAAAAAGTTCCACGACAACCGCGAAGGAACCATCACGCCGCTCGCCTACTCGACATCCTACTCAATCGAGAACCGGACGCGCACATCACATGCGTGATGCTCATGCTCGACACCGACATGAGAAGGACAGAAGCCCTCGGGATGACGTGGTCCGATGTCTCCGTCGAGAACAGAAGCATCCTCATTGAGCAGCAGTTCGCGGCCGATCGAAGCGTTCGCTCGCCCAAAAGCAAGAAAGCGTGCGGAGGATCTCGATAAGCGAGACGCTGACGTCGTATCTCGAATTCTGGAAAAAGGAGCAGGCCCGCGAAATGGAAGCCTTCGGCCTGGAACAAGTCAAAGGCACTCCGCTCGTCCACTCATTCGAACGAACGAAAGACAGGCATCCCCAAGTCAACTTCATGGACCTGAATGGGTTTTCGCGCTGGTTCAGAAACTTCAGCGTCGAGAACGGGTTCGGCAAGTTCGAAGGCGTTCGAACATACCATTATGTGAAGGAAACTGTCGACGGGGAAACGATTTCGAAGCGTTATGAGCATAAAGAGTGGCTCGAATTGAGGGATTACCTCAGGAAGCATCCCAAGGTTCGCGAGGCGAGGCATATCAGCACATATGAGAGCGAGCACCTTCCTTACGGATATTCGGGCCTATCGAGCCACACCGCTACTGCCGCTACTGCCCGCTACTGCCCGCCAGCTTCCGAACCAGCGGGCGGTAGCAGCACCCCGAACATCTCGCCGACAGCGCAGAGAGTCGTCGACCTGGCGGCCAAGGCCGACATCGAGGACGTGATGCTGTGCGACCTGCCCGGCGTCCTGTCCTTCCTAGGGCTGCCACCTGAGACGGAGATGCCGCCGGGCAACAAGGGGAAGACGAAGCTCAAGAAGCTCTACAGGAAGGTGGCGCCGAACAAGGCATACCACTCCGGCGAGCGCGCCAAGGATTTGATCTCGCACCTCGACATGGCAGAGATCAGGGCATCGGCGCCCGTCCCGCTCGGAGAGATAGACAGAGCGGTCGTAAGCGGCTGATGTAACTTCTGACACCCTAGAACTTACATCGAGCCCCGAGCTCGGGGCTCTTTTCGTCTAGATTGGGGACGCATGGCCGGACGAAAACAATTTGCGTCTGGTAATAAGCGTACGAAAGCGTAATTTACGTCTTAATTCCGTACGCAAATCAAGACGAAAATCGTTTACGTCTGCTTTAAATCCGTACGAAAACGGTTTTCGTCTTGCAGGGCAGTTGCCGTTTCTACAGTTCAACTTCCAGTTCGGCTTTGTGCTCGTAGAGGTAGTCGCGCATGTAGGGGATGGCAAATGAGACCTTGCCGTACGAGGGAGCCTCGATAATCGATTCTCTTAACAGGCGGCTGCGGACGGAACTCACCTGTTGAGGCGTTTTGTTTAGGGCATCGGCAACCATGCTGGTCGAGCTCGTCTGCCCCAAAGATGCCATGCTCAGCAGATAAGCGATGCACGTGGGCGGAATGCGCTGTAGCGCGGGCTCAATCACCATGGCACAGAAGCGTTCGCGTGCCGTTGCAATGCCGCGCTCGGCTTCTTCTTCTCCAATAATCGGTGTATGTGCGCGTCTTGCCAACTGCCATGCGTAGTATCCAACGAGTTGGATCATGAAAGGATAACCTTGCGTTGCCTCGGCAAGTTGGCCGGCAATACCTGGCTGCAACTCCATGCCAGACGCTTCAATGGTTTCCTCGAGGGAGTACGACACTTCGGTTACTGCCACAGCCTTCAGGTCAAAGGGGAGGGCACGGCGCAAAAACGTAAGTGTCTTTCCGTTGATGATGCTTTCAATCATCCAAGGCAGCCCCGCAAAAACAAAGGCGATATCAAGGTCTTCGCCGATAACCTGCTGAATCGCAATGGAGAGCGTTCGGACCTCATCGAGCTCTGCGTCTTGAACCTCGTCGAGAGTGATGAGCAGGCCATTTTCATTCTTGGATATTGTCTGTCTCATGGCGTCGCGTAGCGATGGACCGATTCGCTCAATGTCTATGCTGCCGATGGATATGCCAGCTACGGTGGGCTCAAATCTGGCGTGTTTGGCCTGGAATTTGGGCTGCAGCTGTTCGAGAATGCGTTGGCAAAGTCCCTCGGTTGCGACCTCTTTTATGACCGTCCAGCCACGGCTTTGCGCCAAACGTGAGCACTCGTCAAGGAGGACCGTCTTGCCCGTTCCACGGACGCCGGCTATGCGCATTAGGCGCCCCGGGGCACCAGGCCCGTTGACGAGGCCCTCATTGAATTCTTCGAGCACATCTTCGCGGCCGATAATCGTGGGAGGTGTTTTACCTGCTGTGGGCTTAAAAGGGTTTGTTTGCATGTGAGCCACCTTTACTCAAGATATAGCAAGATATAGCAAAGTATAGTGAGATATAGCAACGTATAGCGCTGTTCGCGGGTTCTTACGGTGGTGCTATTTTCCGAATGCCGCGCGGATAAAGCGCTGGGCGAACAGCTTGTTGGCGACGTTGATGACATGGCCCAGGAACAGTGCCGAGATGGCGGTCGTGACGCCAAAGCCGCCCAGGTTGTACATAAAGATCAGCGACAACGCGAGCGAGGCGGCGACATGTGAGCAGTCAAACACGACTTTTACGTCACCAAAGCGGCGTTTAAGCTTTTCGGCAATGACTTGCACCAAGCCGTCGGGCGCGTTGGGGACAACGCCCATGTTGACGACGAGGCTTACGCCAAATGCGGTGACAGCGAGGGAGAGCAGCATGGTCGCAATCTGTGTGGGGAGTGCCGTGGGATGCAGTGGGTTGACCGCCATGAAGAGGTCGGTCAAGCCGCCAATCAGCGTTGAGAAGAACAACTCGAGCAGGATGCGCGGCTGGAACTCGCTTCGCAAGATGGCTAATTGCGCCACGATGTAGGCGACGTAGGTTGCGGTGATCCAAAAGCCGAGCGTCTTGCCAGTGAGCATGGATAGGGTTGTGGCAAAGCACGTGAGCGCGGCGACGCCCAGGCCGGATGCCGTCTGGAGACTCATACCGAGTGCCAGTACTGCAACGCCCACCAGATACATCAGCATTCTGATGACGGTATGGCACCAGTCGATGTTCTCGCCATGCATGATGATGAGCGGTCGCATGTTGCTACCCGTCCTTTCGGTTGTGTGAAAAAGCTGACCCGGGCCGGCAAAAGAGGGTTATCGGAGGCACTGCTGCAAAAGCAGAAAAGCCGGCCCCACGGTCAGTCGTCTAGGAAGTGTCTCGCTGTGCCGGAATGGGACTAAAGGTCCAACGAGACGGGAAGAAAGCAAATGGCATTGCGTGGGCGATAAGATGCCAAGATGGTAGGGTGCGTCTTAGCATCATATTGCCCACGCTCAACGAAATCGGTTTCGTTTGAGCCTAAGTATACGACGGGATTTTATTTGCGAAGAGAAAAACAATAAAAAGGTGA
The DNA here is from genome assembly GCA_048489175.1 of Collinsella sp. Classification (GTDB taxonomy): domain Bacteria; phylum Actinomycetota; class Coriobacteriia; order Coriobacteriales; family Coriobacteriaceae; genus Collinsella. The sequence goes on from DBFOIV010000073.1 coordinate 27,253, forward strand.
ACGTTCACCTAATTGCAACAACTCGTTGGCTGTAGTTGCGGTGGAATAGTTCCTGTTTTTGCTGCTGAAGGCCTTGAACAGGAACTATTCCACCGCAACTTATGAGGGGGCGGGGGATGCGATAGTATTGCATGGTGGTATTCGATTAACCGAGGCTTCATCCGAGGGCTTTATGGAACAGCACCAGCATTATCAGAGCCTGCAAGACCAGGCGTACAACGCATTGCGGTCCAAGATCATCTACGCCGAGCTCAGGCCCGGCACGCGCCTTTCGGCGATTGGTCTGGAAAAGGAGACGGGAATCGGGCGCACGCCCATTCGCGAATCCTTTGTGCGCCTGCGTGAGCAGGAGCTGGTGGAAACGCGTCCCAAAAGCGGTACCTATGTCTCAAAAATCAGCATGGAGCGTGCCGAGAACGCCTGTTTCTTGCGCGAGAAACTCGAGAGAAGCGTACTCATTAAATGCTGTTCTGCCGCCACGCCCGAGCAAAAGCATCGGCTCGAGCAGATTCTTGCCGAGTCCGAGTCGCTCGACCATAGCGAAACGCGTCGCTTTTTCGATCTGGACAACCTGTTCCATGAGACATGTTTTGAGATTGCCGGTCGTCACATGTTGTGGGATTGGATGAAGAGCATCAACACGCATTTTGAGCGATACAACTGGTTGCGTATGGTGTCGCAGGATTTGGATTGGGAGCCGATTCGTCGGCAGCATCGCCGGATTCTCGAGGCCATTAAGGGGGGCGATACCGACACGGCGAGCTATCTGGCAGAGACGCACCTGCACCTGATGCCCGAGGAACAGGGCCCGGTTATCGCCTTGCATCCCGACTATTTTGAGCTGTCCAAAGACTCGGCCATCTAATTTGTCCCTTTATTTAGTTGCGGTGAAATAGGGATTGTTTTGCGGCTCTGATGGTGTAGGCAGTCCGTATTCCACCGCAAGTGACGGGGCACATCGGGGCACGAAAAAGCTGCGGCGCCGCTTGGAGGAAAAGACCGGAAGCAAGGGTCCATTCCTCCAGACGGCACCGCAGCTGTTTTGGTGGCTCGGCTTTTGTCGAAGTGGCTTAGTTGAGCGCGACGGCCAGCCGAGTAGGCAAAGCGGCTTGGAGGCGTGTCGCTTCCGTCACGTTCTATCAGCATACAAGACGGTTTTGGTTCTTGTTCGTGACGGAAACGGCGCGCTTCCGAGCCGCTTTAAAAGAAAGGGGGCGAGGTTTAGGGCACGCCCCCTTTCACGATAGAGAGCTAAGCCTAGCCGCGGACCTTCTTGACGACGTCCATGGCCTCGTGGGCGATCTGCTCGACCTTGGAGAAGTCGCCGTCGGCAAACAGGGCCGGCTTGACCATCCAGGTGCCACCGCAGGCGATGATAGCGGAGGAGCTCAGGTACTCCTCGACGTTGGCGGTGCTCACGCCGCCGGTAGGCATAAAGCGGTGACCGACAAACGGAGCGGCGAGGGCCTTGATGGTGTTCAGGCCGCCATACTGGGACGCGGGGAAGAACTTGGTGACCTTGAGGCCCAGGTTCTCGGCTGCGGTGACCTCGGAGGGGGTCACGGTGCCGGGAAGGACGGGCAGGTCGATGTCGATGCAGTGCTTCACGACGTCCTCGTTGTAACCCGGGGAGACGATGAACTTGGCACCGGCTGCGCGGGCCTGCTCAACCTGCTCGACGGTCAGGACAGTGCCGGCGCCAACGCACATTTCGGGCTCGGCCTCGGCCATAGCGGCGATGCACTCGGCGGCGCAGGCGGTGCGGAAGGTGACCTCGGCGGACTTCATGCCAGCTGCCATAAGGGCGTGGGCGAGCGGAGCGGCGTCCTCGACCTTGTCGAGCACAACGACCGGCACGATGCCCAGGGACTCAAGCGTGGTGTAGAACTGATCGAACATGATGTTCCTTTCGATGTGTGGCGCGCATGGGCGCGTGATTGCCAAATGTGCTGGTCAGGAGCCGATTTTGGATTGGTTATCGGAGGCACTGCTTGGGGTTCAAGCAATTCCAAAACCGGCTGCTCGACCAGTCATGTAGGGAATGCCAGGCAAAACCGGAATGGGACTGGTGGTTTTGCCCGGCCGGAGGAATCGGGGAGCGGGCCGCAGGGGTATGGGATTGGAAAGCTGCGGCCCGCGGAATGGGGAACGAATTAACGGGCGACGCGGGTGCCACCGTCGGCGGCGGATGCCGCGGCTGCGATCTCGTCTGCGGTCACCAAGTTGGAATCGCCCTTGATGGTGAGCTTGAGGATCGAGGCCGCGATGGCGTAGTTGACGGCAGCCTGCGGGTCAAAGTCGTTGATGAGGGCATGGACGAGGCCGGCGTTGAAAGCGTCGCCGGCGGCAACGCCCTCGAGCACGTGTACATCGTGAGCAGGGGAGAACCAGTGCTCGCCGCTCTCGGCGTCAAAGAGCATGCCCATCCAGATGGAGCGCTCGACGCAGGAGATGTTGCGGACGACCGAGGCGACCTTCTTGCAGCCGTACTCGGCGCAGATCTGACGGGCCATCTCGACGTAGGTGTCACGCTCCTCGATGCCGTGGGCAAGGGAGCCGGAGACGCAAGTCATACCGAGGCCGGCAGGCGCGTCCTCGTCGTTGGCGATGCAGATGTCGACGAGCGGCAGGAGTTCCTTCATGGTGGCCTGAGACTTCTCGGGCGACCACATTTTGCCGCGATAGTTGACGTCGCACACGGTGGTGATGCCCTTGGCGCGGCAGGCGGCGAGCGCCTCCTTGCAGGCGGCGGCCATCTCGTCGGAGACGGCGGGAGTCACGCCGGAGAAATAGAAGACATCGATGCCCTTGAGGATCTCGTTCCAGTCGAAGACGTCGCGCTTGGCCATGTTGATGGCAGAGAACTTACGGTCGTAGACACAGCCGTTGCCGCGCTGCGAGGCACCGACCTCAAACACATAGGAGCCAAGGCGGTCGCCCTGACGCACGACGCGCGTGGTGTCGACGTCGTAGGCCTTCAGCGAACGCAGGGCGCACTCGCCCAGACGGTTGGCCGGGACAACGGAGACGTAAGCGGCCTTGTCGCCCTGGTAGGCCAGGGAAAGCGCAGTGTTGGCCTCGGCGCCGCCGTAGCGGACGTCAAACTCGGTTGCCTGCTCAATACGCAGGTGGTCTTTGGGTGAGAGTCTCATCATGATCTCGCCGAAGGTAAGAACCGTTTTACCCATGGTCGCGCAGCTCCTTTTACTCGTGCGTACACCTTTGATATGGCGTTGGCACGCAGGTGCCAAGACGGTAGGGTGCGTCTTTGCACCTGTGTGCCAACGCTCACCGAAATCGGTTTACGAAATCGGTTTCGTTTCGAGTTGTAGTATACTCACCTACAGCGTTTTGCAACCGAGATTTTTAAAAAATGCCTAAAATGGCTCAGACTGCCGACATTGGGAAACGGGGTGCGCTATGGCGCAGATGAGAATCAAGGACATTGCCGCCGAGGCGGGCGTGAGCCCGGCCACGGTCTCGCGCTATCTCAACAACCGCCCCGGGCAAATGACCGAGGAGACCCGTGCTCGCATCGCGGCAGTTATCGAGCGCACTGGCTATCGCCCACGTGCCGCCGCGCGCAATCTGCGCAGCTCGCGTACGAACCTCATCGGTGTGATTCTGGCTGACATCGCCAACCCGTTCTCGAGCGCCATGCTCGAGGGCCTTTCCGCCAGCGCCGCGGCGCGCGGCTGCTCGCTCATGACGGCCATTAGCGGCAACGACCCCGCTAAGGAAGCGGAGTCGCTCACCAGACTTATCGATGCCGGCGTGGACGGCCTGGTCGTCAACACCTGCGGAGGCAATGACGAGGCGATCGCCGCGGCAGCGGGACGTCTGCCCGTCGTGCTGCTCGACCGCGACGTTGCCGACGGCGGTGTTGACCTGGTGACATCTAACAACCGTGAGCTGGTCGCCGGCTTGGTAGACGCCTTGGCAGCTGCGGGCAGCGAGCGTCTGTGCCTGCTCACCGAGGCAAGCGACGACAGTCCCGTGCGTCGAGAGCGCGCCGAGGCCTTTGCCGACGAGCTTTCGCGACGCGGCCTTGCGGGCGAGGTCGTCACCCTGGCCGACGGTGGCGCCGCGGGCGTTGGCCGTTTGGACGAGACCATCCGCGGCTATGCGGGCAAAAAACTCGGCCTCATTGCCGTCAACGGCCTGGTTTTCCTGCGTCTGACCGAGGCGCTGGCGCAGCTTGGTCCCTCGCTGCCGGCGGGGCTCAAGATCGCGACGTTTGACGACTACCCCTGGAACCACGTGCTCTTTGGCGGTGTGACCACGGCCGCGCAGGATACCCTTACCATCGCCGAGCGCGTAGTCGAGCGCCTCTCCGAGCGCATCGACGTTGTTACCACCACCGTGGGCGAGGCCGCAAAGCTGGCGCCCAAACGCATCGAGATCCCCGGCCACATCGAACACCGCGCATCGACCTCGCGCTAGCCTGTGTGATAATATATAGACAATATCATACAGGAGGTATCCATGGCTGCGTCTGTGCTGAGTGTGCGAGTGGACTCGTCAATTAAAGACTCATTTGCCGAGCTGTGCGAAGAGCTTGGCATGACTTCGTCTGTTGCGGTCAATATGTTTATGAGGCAGATGCTGCGCGAGCGCTCTCTGCCGTTTGTTCCTTCACTTGGTAAAAGCTCTGCGAGCGAAAGCGCCGCGACGGGCATTTTGGATACTGCCCAGATTGAGTCCGCCGTCCGCGAGGCAGCCAGCTCGATTCCCGCCATCAAAACCGTGATTCTTTTTGGTTCGTATGCCCGGGGCGAGGCACATGTCGATAGCGATATTGACTTGCGTCTCGAAGTCGATCGCGAGCAGGGCTTTGGTCTTTTCGCGTTGTCGGCGTTTGGCGAGGCGGTTCGCAAAGAAACCGGGAAGCAGGTTGACCTTGTCTCGAGTGACTATCTTGATGACGATCTTGCCGCGGTAATCGAGCGCGAAGGAGTGATCCTTTATGATCGCGCGTAAGTCAGACAGCCTTCGCGCCCAAGAGGTTTTGGATGCCATTTCTGAAACGAACGAGCGCATCAAGGTTTTTGATATCACCGAGGACCAGTTTCTGCATGCGAATGACGTGCGGACGAGGGCGTTGGCGGACTCCCTTTTGATGTGTGCGCTTAGGGTAACGGAAGAAGCGGGCAAATTGTCGGAACGCTCGCAGCGGCTTCATCCCGAAATCGAATGGCGTGGAATTATCGGCATGAGAAATTATCTTGCGCATGATTACGGCAATGTCGACCGCTCGGTTGTTTGGGATGCAGTGACGATGGAGTTCCCTACGCTGGAACGAGCCTGTAGACAAATTGTCTCCGAATCTGAACGCTAGCCGCTCGTTCGTAACGGCCAGTTCGCACACGTTTTTTGAGCGCTTGATACGCTTTAACCCTGCGGAAACATTTTTCTGCGATAGTATCTGCGATATAGACCAGTCGAAACCCGCCCGAAAGAAAGGGGAGCGACATGAACCAGCAGAACATCGATTACGTACTCCGCTCCGTAGAGCAGCGTGACATCCGCTTTGTGCGTCTGTGGTTTGTCGACATTCTCGGCCGCCTCAAGAACTTTGCCATTAGCCCCGAGGACCTCGAGGTCGCTTTTGAGGAGGGTATTGGCTTTGACGGCTCCGCCATCGAGGGCTTTGCCACGCCCGAGGAAGCCGACATGCTCGCATTCCCCGATGCTTCGACCTTCCAGATTCTGCCGTGGCGCCCGAGCCACAACGGCGTCGCTCGCGTGTTCTGCGACGTGTGCACTCCCGATCGCAAGCCGTTTGCCGGCGACCCGCGCGATGCCCTGCGCCGCATGTTCCGCAAGGCCGAGAAGGCTGGCTACCTGCTCAACGTGGGTGCCGAGCTGGAGTATTACTACTTCCCCGACGAGCACACGCCCGAGCCGCTCGACAACGTGGGCTACTTCGATCTTTCGGTGAGCGATGCCGCCCGCGACCTGCGCCGCAACACGGTCCTCACGCTCGAGAAGATGTCCGTGCCCGTGGAGTACACCTTCCACGCCGCCGGCCGCTCGCAGCACGGCATGAGCCTGCGCCACGCCGAGGCCCTGAGCATGTCCGACGCCATCACCACGGCCAAACTCATCATTAAACAGCAGGCCTACGAGAGCGGTTGCCACGCCTCCTTTATGCCCAAACCGTTGGCAGGCGAGGACGGCAGTGCTATGTTCCTGTGCCAGTCGCTATTCGACCACGACGGCAACAACGTCTTTTGGGGCGAGGACGACGAGAAGTACCATCTTTCCGACATCGCCAAACACTACATGGCCGGCATTCTGGCGCACGCGCGCGAGATCAGCGCCATCACTAACCCCACGGTCAACTCGTACAAGCGCATCACCACGGGCGGCGACTCCGTGCCGCAGTACGCCACGTGGGGCCTGCGCAACCGCGCGAGTATGGTCCGCATTCCGGTCTACAAGCCCGGCAAGCAGCTGTCCACGCGCATCGAGCTTCGTAGCCCCGACCCCATGGCCAATCCGTACCTGGTCAACGCCGTCACGCTGGCGGCCGGTCTCGACGGCATCGAGCGCAAGCTGGAACTCCCGCCCGAGGCCACGGCCGAGACGCTCAAGCTCACCGACCGCCAGATGCTCGAGGCCGGCTACACGCCGCTGCCGCGTTCGCTCAAAGAGGCGCTCGACGTGTTTGAGGACTCGCAGTTTATGAAGGATGCCCTCGGCGAGCACATCCACAGTTTCTTCCTCAAAAAGAAGCGCGACGAGTGGCATAAGTTTGAGTCTACGATCACCGAGTGGGAGATCAAGCACTACCTGGCGAACTCCTAATCGCGCTGGCTTGTTCCAGTACGATTGAGCTCATTTCTTTGGAGGCCGATATGTCCGAAAAGAGTGCCCTGTTCATGGCGCGCACGACGCGCTTCCACGAGTTTGCCCGCAGCTTGACGACCACCCTGGGTGTCGAGGTGAGCCTGGCAACCCCCGATTCGCCGACTGCGGCGCACGACTTTGACCTGCTGATTCTCGATTCCGACGGCATCCGCAGCGACCGTATCGATCAGATTGCCAAGTGGCTTGACGATCGTGGCGGCGTCCCCATGTTGGTGATCGTCGACGACGAGGCGCTCGGTACCTTGCGCCTGCCCAATCACGCGCATGCCGACTTTGTATGCCCCACGGCGACACCCAACGAGCTCAAGGCTCGTGCGCAGCGCCTGATGGGCGAGGAGGAGACCGTCACCGCCGACGATGTGCTCAACATCGATAACCTCGAGATTAACCTGGCTACCTACCAGGTGACGCTCGATGATGAGCCCATCGACCTGACGCTGATGGAGTACTCGCTGCTGAGCTTTTTGGCGACGCACCCCAACCGCGCCTACAGCCGCGAGGTGCTGCTGCACCGCGTGTGGGGCTTTGAGTACTGCGGTGGCACGCGCACCGTCGATGTGCACATTCGACGCATCCGCTCCAAGGTAGGCCCGCAGATCGCGGCACACATCACCACCGTCCGCGGCGTGGGCTATCTGTTTAAGGACTAGATTTCCACCACAAAGGGGACAGGCACCTTTGTGGTGGTTTTGCCGTAGGCCGGGTCCTTTCGGGTCTGCAGCAGAACTTAAGCCTTCCTAAAAGATTGCGTTCTCATACACGTTCGCCCGCATATTGGGGTACAACTCAACGTGAACAATGATGGCCCGCCACATGTTTGGCGGGCCTTTGGTTATTTGACGAAAGGATCGCAGCTATGAGCGAGTACGATTCCCAGCGTCCCCAGGATGCGGGCAACGCCGGCGAGACCCAGCAGCAGCCGCGCGTGCAGGTGGAGTCGACGCCTGCCGACAGCAACATTCCCTACGTGCAGGCCTACGACACGCAGACCGGCAAGCCGCTGGGTGGCCAGCAGGTCGTGAACAAGCACACGGTGGTCAAGACCAAGACCAAAAAGCTGCCGATCTTTATTACGGCACTCGCCGGCTGTGCCTGCGGAGCCCTGCTGGTCATCGCGCTCATTATGAGCGGCACGCTCGATATCGGCGGCGGCAAGAATGCCGTGACGGCGGGTGCTTCGGGCTCGTCGACGCAAAAGATTACGATTGATTCCGAGGACACCACGCTGGCCGAGGCCGTTTCTGCCAAGGCCCTGCCCTCCGTGGTTTCCATTACCGCCACTTCGAGCGGCAGCCAGAATGGCTCGCTTTCGCAGTCTGCCGACGAGTCGGATAGCTCGGGCAGCGTCGGTTCGGGCGTGGTGCTCGATACCGAGGGCCACATCCTCACCAACAACCACGTGGTCGATGGCTATGACCAGTACGTGGTGACCATGGACGACGGCACCACCTACGAGGCTGAGTTCGTGGGCAACGACGCCTCGAGCGACCTGGCCGTCATCAAGCTCAAGGACGCCGACGCCTCCAAGCTTACGCCGATCGAAATTGGCGACTCCTCCAAGCTCAACGTTGGCGAGTGGGTTATGGCGATCGGCTCGCCGTTCGGCAACGAGCAGTCTGTCTCCACGGGTATCGTGTCGGCGCTCTATCGTTCCACGGCCATGAGCTCTACCAGCGGTAACACCATCTATGCCAACATGATTCAGACCGATGCCGCCATCAACCCGGGCAACTCCGGCGGCGCGCTCGTCAACGACAACGGTGAGCTGGTGGGCATCAACTCGCTCATCGAGAGCTACTCGGGCTCCAGCTCGGGCGTGGGCTTTGCTATTCCCGTTAACTACGCCAAGAACATTGCCGACCAGATCATCGGCGGCAAGACGCCGGTGCATCCGTACATGGGCGCTACGCTTTCGAGCGTCAACGCGCTCAACGCCCGCACCAACAAGCTGAGCACCGATAGCGGCGCGTATGTGGCGAGCGTCGTTGAGGACGGTCCTGCCGCCAAGGCCGGCATTCAGGAGGGCGACGTCATCACCAAGTTGGGCGACGACGAGATCACGAGCGCCGATGGCCTTATCATCGCGCTGCGCAGCCACGAGGTGGGCGAGAAGGTCGAGATCACGCTCGTGCGCGGCAAGGAAGAGAAGAAGGTCACGGTCGAGCTGGGCTCCGACGAGGAGTTGCAGAACCAGCAACAGGACGACAGTGCGACCGATACCGGCAACGGCGGTATTACCGACGAGCAGCTGCGCCAGTATCTGGAGGAGCTGCTGGGCCAGCAGGGCCAGGGCCAGGGTCAAGGCTACGGCCAGGGCTACTAGCGAGCCGTTTCGCATATGCCGAAGCCAGAGGGGCTGTCCCGCCAAGTGTGGGACAGCCCCTCTTTTCTTATTGATCCGTTGGGGACGGAGGAAAACGGATCGCTTGGGGCTGACAAGAGGCCTGGTCCGGAATGGTCTGGACAGTTAGTTCAGATACGTATAAATCTGGGGCAGCTTGGGATGCGTTTTGAGCAATTTTTGATTGGGATGGGGCTCGAATGGGTGTTTGGAAGGGAGAGCGGGACGTTTACATGGTCTCGAGGAGCCCAAATTAGTTGAAACAGGGGTGTTCGTGCCTGATTCAGCTCTAGGATTTATACGTATCTGAACTAACTGTCCACTCCAGTCTGGCGGCTGCCGATTCGGTGCGGTTCGAGACCGCTATTCGGCCTCATTGCGACCGGTGGTACTCTAGTATCCGTTTGAAATCGAGCGAAGGAGTGCCGCTATGGAGCAATCGAGCCTGTTTGGTGACGGCGTGGACATCGATACCGAAACGCCCGCGAGCGCGGATGCCACCGCACCGGTCGACGCCCGTGCCCAGGCGGCAGCGCGTGCGGCCGAGTTGCGCCACGAGCTCGATTACCACGCCTATCGCTACTACATGCTCGATGCGCCCGAGATCACGGACGCCGCCTTTGACAAAATGCTCGTTGAGCTGCAGGAAATCGAGGCGACCTACCCCGACCTGGTGACGCCCGACAGCTATACTCAGCGCGTAGGTGGCTACGTGAGCGAGCAGTTTACGCCGGTCACGCACATGGCACGCATGTATTCCATGGACGATGCCATGGACCTGGACGAGCTCGACGCGTGGCTCCAACGCACCGAGGATGCGCTCGGCGCCGGTAGCGTCACCTATACCTGCGAGCTCAAGATCGACGGCCTGGGCGTGGCCCTTACCTACCAAAACGGCACCTTCGTACGTGC
>DBFOIV010000074.1:0-5189 GCA_048489175.1 Collinsella sp.
CGCGGCGCGAGTTATGGGTACGATGGTTTCAGGGGAGGTATCACCATGAAACTTGGATGCGTCATTATGGCTTCGGGCGAGGGCAAGCGGTTTGGCTCTAACAAGATGCTTGCCGATATCTATGGCGAGCCGCTGATTGCCTGGACCATCGATTCGGTTCTCCGGGGCTTTGACGTCGTGGTTTCGACGCGTTGGCCCGAGGTCGCCCAGATTTGCGAAGACAAGCATTGCCCGTGCGTGCTGCACGATGGCGAGCTGCGCAGCGAAAGTGTCCGTGCGGGCCTTTCGTGGGGAGTCGAACGCAACTGGAAAGGATGCCTCTTTTTGCCGGGCGACCAGCCGCTCGTGAGTTCGGATTCTTTTGAGGCTATGGTTCGTGCATTTGACGAGCGTGGCCGCAAACATCCGGTGCGTCTTGCGTGCAACGGTGAGCCTTCGAGTCCGGTGCTCTTTCCGGCGGAACTATTCGATGCACTCATGCGTCTTGAGGGCAAGGACGGCGGGGGCTCGATTCTCAAGGACCGTACCGACGTGGTGCTGGTCGAGGCGCGTGCCTACGAGCTGTGGGATGTCGATACCGCAGAGGGACAGCGACGCATAACGGAGCATATCGCGGCCTGCTCGTATTTTGATCGCGTGGCCAACTGCATCAATCAATAAGGAGCAATTATGATCATCATCAAAAACGGCGCGCTCGTGACGTCCCAGGGGCTTCGCCGCGCCGATCTTGCCATGGATGGCGATAAGATCGTGCGGATCGCCGCAGCGATTGAGCCGGCCGAGGGCGATACCGTCGAGGATGCCGCGGGCTGCTGGGTGTTTCCCGGCTTTATCGACGGCCACACGCACATGCAGTGCTGGACTGGCATGGATTGGACAGCCGATAGCTTTGAAACCGGCACGCGTGCGGCTGCCTGCGGCGGTACGACGACCATCGTGGACTACGCCACGGCCGACCGCGGCGTGACCATGCCCGATGCCCTTGCCGAGTGGCACCACCGCGCCGACGGCACCTGCACGGCAAACTACGCTTTTCATATGGCACTCGCCGAGTGGAATGAGCGCAACCGCGCCGATCTCGCGGCTATGCGCGAGGCGGGCGTATCGTCGTTTAAGACCTACTTTGCCTACGACCACCTGCGCTTGGACGATGCCGAGACACTCGAGGTGCTGGAGGAGCTCAAGCACCTGGGCGGTATCCTGTGCGTGCATTGCGAGAACGGCACGTTGGTGAATGAACTGCAGAAGCGCGTGTACGAGCAGGGGATTCATGGGCCCGAGGGGCATGCGCTCAGCCGTCCGGATGTGTGTGAGGCCGAGGCCGTGAGCCGCCTACTGTATCTGGCGCACCTGGCCGGCGACGCCCCAGTCAATGTGGTGCACCTTTCGACCAAGCTGGGGCTCGAGGCCATTCGCGCTGCCAAAGCGCGCGGGCAGAAGAATATCTATGTCGAGACCTGCCCTCAGTATCTGATGCTCGACGATACTTGCTACTTGGAGCAGGGCGAGGACGGCTTTGCGGGTGCCAAGTATGTGATGAGCCCGCCGCTGCGCCATGCGGGCGACCGTGCGGCACTGCGCGAGGCGCTTGTGGCCGGCGAGATCGATACGATTGCAACCGACCACTGCAGCTTTAACCTGCACGGGCAAAAGGACCGCGGGCGCGACGACTTCCGCGCGATTCCCAACGGCGGGCCCGGCGTGGAGCATCGTCCCGTCGCGATCGCTACGAGCTTTGAGGGACAGCTGGGTCCCGAGGATCTGTGCCGTTTGATGAGCGAGAACCCGGCGCGCGTCTTTGGCATGTATCCGCGCAAGGGCTGTCTTGCCGAGGGCTCCGATGCCGACGTGTGCGTGTGGGATCCGTGCGCGCGCTGGACAATCAGTGCCGCGACACAGCATCAAGCTGTGGACTACACGCCGCTCGAGGGTTTTGGGGCACATGGCCGCGCCAAGGCCGTGTTTGTGAACGGCGTGCTGGTGGCGCGCGATGGCGAGCCCACCGGAGCCCAGCCCGGTCGCTACGTGCCTCGCTAGCAGCAAAGATGCCGTGTCCCCTCCGCAGTTGCGGTGAAATACGGACTGTTTGGCCGTCATACGGCCAAACAGTCCGTATTTCACCGCAACTGACGAGATGGGGCCGGCTACTTGAGGCTGGTGGCGATGAGGGGGCGGTTGAGGGCTGCCTCGAAGCGATCTGCCATCGTGGGGTCACTGAGCGTGTCGACTTGGTTGAGCATGGCGCGTGCGGTGCCGAGCTTCAGCGCCTGTATCTCGGCATTGAGCACCTGGGCGACGCGCTCTGGGGTGGCGATGTCGGTGAGCTCGCAGCCGCAACGCTCGCAAAAGAGCTCGGGGCGGTGGGCAACCTCGGCGACGGGTTTGCCCAGTCCCGAGGCGCCGACGACCCAGACAACGTTTGCCGTGCCAGAGGGAATTACCGGCTCCCAGGCGGCGTGCGCCTTGAGCGGGAGCCGCTTGCTGCCGTCCGCCTCGGCCAACACGTAGTCAAAGCGCTGTGCCAGCTCGTTGAGTGGCTCGGCGGGTGCGGAGAGCTTGCCTGTTTCCGGGTCTAAGACACCCGCCTGGCAAATACTCCCGCGGGCAAGTCCCGCGCACGCCTCACAGGTGCAGCCGGGAACATGCGCGGCACCCGGCTTCCAAGGTGCGGCACCCAGGCGACGATTCGACCCGTCCCACGGGACGCCGGCGACGGGAAACATGTGCGTGGTGGTGCAGAGGAGCACCCCGCCGCCGGCGCGCATGAGCTCGAGACCCAGCGTTTTCAGCAACGTCGACTTGCCGCCACTGCCGATAATCGCGGTAATGCCCGGCTCGATCCTGAGCGCCGAGGCAAGATTGCCGCTAACCGTTTCCATCTGTTCACCGCCGTATAATACTGTGATAATAAATAATCATCAGAGTAGCGGTCGAACCGCTTTTGCTCTGCTCAAACCGTAGCACAGGGAGGTGCCCCGGGAATGCTCGTTTATGTTCGCGGCGCCGGCGATATCGCCACGGGCGTCGCCGCTCGCTTGGTGCGCGCCGGCGTGTCAGTTGTCATGGCCGATATCGCGGTTCCCACGTGTATCCGTCGCACAATCAGTTTTTGCGAGGCCATTCGCCTGGGCGAGGTCGAGGTCGAGGGCATTCGCGCCCGCTTGGCGCAGACGTCGGCCGAGGCGCTTGAGATTACCGAGGCGGGGGATGTCGCCGTGGTGGTGGACCCCCAGGCACAGATGCTCGACGAACTGAAGCCCGCGGCTGTGGTCGACGCAATTCTGGCCAAGCGCAATCTGGGTACCACGCGCGACATGGCTCCTGCCGTCATCGCCGTGGGGCCGGGCTTCACCGCGCCGGTTGACTGCGACGCCGTGATCGAAACCATGCGTGGGCATTTCCTGGGCCGTGTCATTACCCAAGGTTCGCCCCAGCCCAACACGGGCGTGCCGGGCGTCATCGCCGGATATGGCAAAGAGCGTGTTATCCACAGCCCCGCCGCCGGCGTGTTTAGGTCCGACCATGTGATCGGCGACATCGTGAGTGCCGGCGATGTGATCGGGTATGCGGGCGATTCGCCCATGTGCACGCAGATCGATGGCTGTCTGCGCGGGCTTTTGGCGAACGGCGTGCAGGTGACTGAGGGCTTTAAATGCGCCGATGTCGATCCGCGCGGCGATGCCAGCTATATCAACTACATTTCGGACAAGGCGACGTCGGTCGGCGGCGGCGTGCTCGAGGCACTCGCTATGCTCACCGATATCTTTAGAGGATAGAAGGCGGCAATGGAAAAGCTCGATGTTGTGAATGCGGCGCTTGTCGCCCTGCGTGCTGGCGAGACGTGCGAGCTCGTGGTCGTGGCCGGCACGGCGGGGTCGTCGCCGCGCGGCGTGGGCGCCTGGATGGCCGTCTTTGCCGACGGTAGCCAGGCGGGCACCATCGGCGGCGGCAAGATCGAGCTTTTTGCGCTGGACGAGGCGCGAGAGCTGCTGGCCGCGGGGCAATCGCGTCTGGTCCGCTACACCATGGGCGGCGAGAACTCCGATACCGGTATGATCTGCGGCGGAGCCATCTGCCTGTGCTATCTGCATCTGGATGCGATCCAGGCACAGTTGTTCCAGGAAATTGCCGACGTCTTGACGTATCGACGTATCGGCGACTTCGTCATCGACTTTGAGCCGTTTATCGCAAGCGCGCTCGAAAGCGACGCTACTGAATACCATGGCGAGGAATCGCGCCGCACCATTGCGGGTTGCCCCGGGCTTTCGCTGGTGGAGGAGGGGAGTAAGGTTACCTATACAAACGCCGCCTCCGAGATTCCTCCCGCGCACATCGAGACGCTCTGCCCCGAGGGCCTGACCTATATCTTTGGCTGCGGCCACGTGGGCGCCGCGACGGCGCGGGTGCTCACGGCGGCGGGCTTTGCCGTCGTGGCGTGCGACGACCGCCCCGGCACGCTGACCCCCGATTGGGTGCCCGGTGTCTACGATCGTCGCTTGGTCGATTACAAGAACCTGAGCGAGCTGTGCCCCATCGGCCCGCGCGACCTGGTGGTCGTCGCCACGGCGGGTCACAAGTCCGATATCGACGTGGTGATTCAGGCCATGCGCGCCAAGCCTGCCTACCTGGGCTGTCTGGGCTCGCGCCGCAAGACGGCCTTTGTGCGTGCCCGCCTGGAGCAGGAAGGCTTTACGCAGGACCAGATCGACGAGCTGCACCTTCCGATCGGCGTTGCCATCGAGGCCGAGGATCCCGAGGAGATCGCTATCTCCATCGCCGCCGAGATGATCCACCTGCGCCGCACCAAACTCGTCCCCCGCAAGCGCTAATCCCCGTTCCCACCGATAAGTTGCGGTGAAATACGGATTGTTTAAGCCTGTAAGGCCGCCCAACAGTCCCTATTTCACCGCAACTGCTTTTTGGGATCAATTTGTGCGGGGGAGTTGTGGAGTTGTGCAGGCAGACGAGGTTTTTCTGGAAATACGCTCCCGATGCGCGTATAGTACCGATTGTTTTGTCGGCTCCTGCTGCGTCGAGTCCAAACCGCAAAATGCCATGAGCGGCGCGGATGCAGCCAGGAGGCACGAGGACAACCCATCGTGGCCACGCCCCGTGCTTAAAACCCCAAG
This sequence comes from Collinsella sp., assembly GCA_048489175.1. Lineage (GTDB taxonomy): Bacteria > Actinomycetota > Coriobacteriia > Coriobacteriales > Coriobacteriaceae > Collinsella. Next base: position 5,130 of record DBFOIV010000074.1, read on the forward strand.
AAGGAGTGAACAATGGCAGAAGAGAAGTATGTGCCGCGTCTGAAGACCAAGTACAACAAC
>DBFOIV010000075.1:0-11524 GCA_048489175.1 Collinsella sp.
CTTCGTCTTCCGTCGCGCCTTCCCTGTGGGGACGGTTTTCGAGGAGGAGCATGCCGAGCTCTTGGAGCAGGCTATGGCTCCTGAGTGCGAGTAGCTCGCTTAGGGATCTGCTGAGCGCGGGCGACTTGCTTGGTTGGAGCCCTAAGCGTGGATAGCTCTCTCGGCGACATCGCGGGCGTGAGCGGTGCGCATGACCGGAGGGCCCGTGCTGCTCCGTTGCCCGACGTGCTAGCGCGCAGAACAATCTGTTGGTGCATTCGGCGGCTGCTGAAGCGTTTCGGCAGCCGCTTTTTATATGGAGTTTAAATACAACAGTCTGTTGTATTACGTAGAGTGGTATATCTCTAGCAGGAAAAATGCGAGAGACGGAGCATTATGGCGTTGCTAGTAGGACTGGACGTAGGGTCGACGACGACCAAAGTTTACGCGATGCACGAGGATATGACCGAGGCGTGGTGGGGATATCGCCGCCACGGGGCGTGTCAGACAGCGAGCGTGCGCGCCATGCTCGGCGAGCTCGCCGAGCGCTTTCCCCATGAGTCACTGCGCGTTGCGGTGACCGGCTCGGGTGCGCGCGATATCGCGACCGCGCTGGGCGCCTCGTACGTTCAGGAGGTGGTCGCCAACGCGCTCGCGATCAGCAGGTTCTATCCGCAGACGCGCTGCGCCATCGAGCTGGGCGGCCAAGACGCCAAGATGATCTTCTTCCGCACCAACGATAAGGGAGACATCGAGGTTGCCGACATGCGCATGAACGGCTCGTGCGCAGGCGGTACCGGTGCATTTATCGACGAGATGGCAAAGCTCATGGGGGTCGGCACCGAATCGGGCGAGTTCGAGCAGCTCGCAAGCCGGGGAACGACCGTCCACGAGGTCTCGGGCCGCTGCGGCGTGTACGCAAAGACCGATATCCAGCCGCTGCTCAACGAGGGCATTCCTACCACCGACCTGGCGCTTTCGGCGCTTCACGCGGTCGCCCGCCAAACGATCGGCGGTCTGGCCCAGGGTATCGACATCGAGCCGCCGGTAATCTTCGAGGGCGGTACGCTCGCCTACAACCCCACACTGGTCCGCGTGTTCCGGGAGCAATTGAATCTATCGGACGATCAGGTTATCGTCCCGCGCGATCCGCAGATCATGGTCGCGCGCGGTGCCGCCCTGTCGCTGACCGACATGTTCGCATCGTCCCAACCGATCGACCTTCCCGACGCTTTTGTCCGGCTGGATAAGCTCGAGACGGTCGCGCCCGCAAGCGGGGAGGGACGTCTTGCCCAGCCCTTTTTTGCCACACCTGCCGAGCAGGCGGATTTTACGGCACGCCATGGCAAAGAGACGCCGGCAAAGGGTCCGGATGCGTATGCGCCCGGAGAGACGGTGCGTGTGGCGCTCGGTATCGATTCGGGGAGCACGACGACCAAGTTCGCCCTGGTCGATGAGGCGGGTGAGCTTGTCGATTCGTTCTACGCGTCTAATAACGGCAGACCGCTCGACGTCGCCCAACAGGGTCTTGTCAGCTTGAAGAACCGCTGGGAGACAGCGGGAGTCACGCTTGCGATCGATGCCGTGGGCACCACGGGATACGGCGAGGAGCTTTTCGCGCGCGCGTTCCACGCCGACTACCATACGGTCGAGACGGTCGCGCACGCCCGCGCCGCGTGCGCATGCGTTCCCGATGCGACCTTCGTGCTCGACATCGGCGGACAGGATATGAAGGCCATCTGGCTCAACCACGGCGTGCTGACCGATATCGTCGTCAACGAGGCGTGCTCTGCGGGCTGCGGCTCGTTTCTCGAGGGTTTTGCCAAAAACCTCGGAATAGCCGTTGAGGATATCGCGACCGAGGCATTTTCGTCCAAAGCCCCCGCCGTTCTCGGCAGCCGCTGCACGGTGTTCATGAACAGCAGCGTCGTTTCCGAGCAGCGGCGCGGTAAGGGTCCGGGCGACATCATGGCCGGTCTCTGCCGTTCGATTATCGAGAACGTGTTCACCAAGGTCATTCGCGTTTCAAATCTCAACCGTCTGGGCGACAAAGTCGTCGTCCAGGGCGGCACGTTCCGAAACGACGCGGTGCTGCGCGCATTCGAGCAGTATCTGGGCAAACCCGTCACGCGTGCGCCCCACCCGGGGCTGATGGGCGCTATCGGTATCGCCCTGCTCGCGCGCGAGGAATGCCGCAAGGGCGACGCCGGCACGTCGTTTATCGGGCTCGATGCCGTGGAGCGCTTCGAGCATCGCGAGTTCGGCGGCGTTACCTGCCGTCGGTGCAACAACCGCTGCCAGCGCGCGGTCGTGGCATTTGGCGACGGCTCGCTTTACGTCACGGGCAATCGCTGCCCGCGCGGCGGCGCCATCTCATGGGATGAGCTCGTGCGCGAGGTTCCCGCGGCGGAGGAGCTGCGTCCGCAGGGTGCTTGCGAGGCACAGGCACCCGGCACGGGGCGCGACCGGACCGCGGCTGCCCCCAATCTCTTTGTCGACCGCGAGAAGCTGCTGTTCGAGTCGTACCCCACGGTTCCCGTCAGCGGGGGGCGCGATGTCACGATCGGCATTCCCCGTGTGCTCGAGTTCTGGGACACCATGCCGTTCTGGTCGACGTTCTTCAGCACGCTCGGCTTTAAGGTGCGCGTCTCGGGACGCAGCACCAAGGCGATGTACGAGCGCGGTCTGGCGCACGTCACATCCGACACCGTGTGCTTCCCGGCCAAGCTCGTCCACGGGCACATCCGCAATCTCGTCGACGCCGGCGTCGACCGCATCTTCATGCCCATCATCACGACGGTGCCCACCGAAAACACCGCCTCTACCAGCGAGTGGATGTGCGCCGTCGTAAAGGGATACCCCTACGTGATGCGCAATTCCGATAACCCGGAGGAGCGTTTCGGCGTTCCGTTCGATACGCCGCTGTTCCACTGGTACGACGAGGGCGACCGAAACCGCCAGCTCAAGGCGTGGTGCAAGGAGACCTTCGATATCGATGCCGACCTGGTTGCCAAGGCGACCGAGCAGGCGGACCGCGCGCAGGAGACGTTTGAGAACCAGCTGCAGCTGCGCGGCAGGCAGGTGCTCGAGAACGTGCACGAGGACGGCGGCTACGCGGTGGTGATCGCTTCGCGCCCGTACCACAACGACCCGCTGGTCAACCACGGGCTGCCCAAGCTCTTCTCTGAGCGCGGCATCCCCGTGCTGACGCCCGATGCGGTGCCGGGGGTCTGCAACGTCGATCTTTCCAACAGCCGCATCGACATCGTGAACAACTACCATGCGCGCATGCTGTCGTGCGCGGTCATCGTCGCATCGACGCCCGAGCTCGAGCTCGTGCAGATGGGCAGCTTCGGCTGCGGCCACGATGCGTATCTCACCGACGAGATCGCGCGCATGATGGGCGAGATGGGCTCCAAGGTTCCGATGATGATCAAGCTCGATGAGAGCGACGTCGCCGGTCCCATGGGCATTCGCGTGCGTTCGTTTATCGAGTCGGTCAACCGTCGTCGCGCGGAGGAGCGTGCCGAGGGCGCCCGGGTGCACGCGGTCCATCCGCTCGACGACCCGTATAAGGTCAAGTACACCAAGCGCGACCGGCACGACAAGATCGCGCTGGTCCCCAACACCTCCCATGCGTTCTGCAGGCTCATGACCGCGGCGATGCGCAATCAGGGCGTGCGCGCCGAGGCCCTTGATATCGGGCGCGAGGATGCCATCCGCCTGGGCAAACGCTATGTGCACAACGACATCTGCTTCCCCGCGCAAATCGTGATCGGCGAGGCGCTCGCGGCACTCGAGAGCGGTAAGTACGACCCGCACGACGTCGCCGTGGTGACTGGCAAGTATATCGGCGACTGCCGCCTGACGCACTACATGCCCCTGCTGCGCCGCGCGCTCGACGACGCGGGATACGACTATGTCCCGGTGCTCACCAACGACGACGTCGATGCCCACAATGCGCATCCGGGCTTCAAGCTCGGCCTTGGCCCGAGCATCCAGATCGCCTACGGTCTTCCCATGATCGATGCCCTCGAGGCCATGCTTAGGCGCATCCGTCCCTACGAGCTCGAGAAGGGCGCGGCGGACGCTGCGTTCGACCGCGCGCTCGATGAGGTTATCGAGGGCATGGAGCGCTCCGGGCTGAGAGGCCAGGCGACGGGCTTCAAACGCGCGCTTGCGATCATGGACGCCGTTCCGTACGACCGCTCGAACCCGCATCCGACCGTTCTCATCGTGGGCGAGTACCTGCTCAATTTCCATCTCGGCGCCAACCACGAGATCGAGCGCTACCTCGAGGACAACGGGCTCGAGGTCATCGAGGCGCGCATGACCGACGTGATCCGCAAGACCTATTTCTACAAGCATGCGCAGTCGCGCGAGTTCCACGTCGACCTGTCGCTGCCCGAAAAGGCCTGGTACGCCACGGCGGACAACCTGTTCGAGCTCGCGCACGACCGTTGCGACCGCCTGGGCGCGGCGAGCCCGCTCTACGAGCCGCCGACGCGCATGCCCGAGCTCGTGCGCGCGAGCGATAAGATCCTGCACCATACGTTCGATGCGGGCGAGGGCGTGCTGATTCCGGCGGAGATTCTCGAGCACGCCAAGCGCGGCTGCCGCAACTTCGTGATCCTGCAGCCGTTCGGGTGTCTGCCCAACCATGTCGTGGGGCGCGGGCTCATCCATGCGCTCAAGGAGCAGTATCCCACGGCGCAGTTCCTGCCGCTCGACTACGATCCCGACGTGAGCTTCGCCAACGTGGAGAACCGTCTTCAGATGCTCATCATGAACTCCAAGGCGCAGGGGTGCGGTGAGGCGCATGGCGAGACCGCGTAAGGACGCCGATGCGCCCGATGCACGCACCCGTATCATCGAGGCGTTTTGGGAGCTCATCGAGAACAACAGCATCTTCGAGCTGTCGGTTGGCGAGGTGACCCGCGCCGCCCAGTGCAATCGCGGAACGTTTTACTACTATTTTCACGATTTCGATGAACTCGTCGCCATCGCCATAGCCCAGCTGCTGCAGGATAACGAGCTCATCACCGATGCCCTCTGGCATTTTTCGAGCGAGGGCGACCTTTCGGTGTTCGACCGGCGCGACGTCCGCTGCCTGCTGCGGCGCATCGTCATCACCATGAGGGCGGGTGCCGCCGAGCAGGTCGTGCAGGGCATCCATACGATCATCATCGACCGCGTGAGAGAGATCGTCCACCCCGACGGAGAAGAGCTCAAGGCAGATTCGAGCTTTGCGGTGGGCTTTCTGGTCTCGGGCATCATGGGCTTTGTGATGACGGTCGGCTTTGCCCGGGAGGGCGGCGAGGAGATAGACCTCGAGCAGCCGGGGGACAGCGCGTGCGCGTACCTGAGGGCGGTCGCCATGCAGACGGTGGAAACGGTCGCGCAAGTCGAGGGCGTCGATACATCCGAGCTGCTCGAACGCGTCTCCAAGGAGGCCGATGCCTATCGCGCATCGCGTGCGACGAGTCCCGACGTGGTGAAAGACGCCTAGGGTTTCTCTTGCGGGGCGCCTGTCGCGCATCGCGCGGTGAGTCCCGCGATGCGGTCATAACCTGCATTCATGTGAGCCGGGTTTATAGATATTCCTCCAGCTGTTAACATAGACAACCTGTGGGTAAAGAGACAAAAGCGCCGCCGACGGGCGGGCGTTTTGATTTCGATGAACTCATGTAAGGAAACGAGCATGTTAGATAGATTTACCGATCGAGCGCGCAAGGTCATGTCGATGGCCAAACAGGAGGCGCTCGATCTGCACTCAAATAAGGTGGGCACCGAGCACCTGCTGCTCGCACTCGCCAAGGAGGACGAGGGCATCGCTGCCGAGGCGCTGCGCTCGCTTGATATCTCCTACGACGACATCATGGACACTCTCAAGGAGGTCCAGACCACGGTTCCCGAGCCCAGCGAGGAGACCGAGGCTGCCAAGCTTGCCTTTACGCCGCTCGTCATTAGCGTGATGGAGCGCTCCTTCCGCGTGGCACGTGAGAACAACCAGACCTACGTGTCGACCGAGCACTTGCTGATTGGCATCGTCGAAGAGGGTAACGGCATGGCCATGGACATCCTCATGCGCCTGGGTGTGTCGTCCGCCTCCATCAAAAAGGCTATCGAGAAACTTACCGCCAAGGACCAGGACAAGAAGCGTCCGCTCGCCGGCGCCGGTGCCGGGCGTCCCGGTGCGGGCCTGCCGTTCTTTAGCGGCTCGGACGCGTCGCAGCAAAAGGGGAGCGGCACCGATACGCTTAAGCAGTTCGCCACCAACCTTACGCAGAAGGCGCGCGACGGCGAGCTCGACCCTGTAATTGGTCGCGAAAAGGAAGTCCAGCGTATGATGGAGATCCTTTCGCGTCGCACCAAGAACAACCCGCTCATTCTGGGCGACCCTGGCGTGGGCAAGACGGCCATCGTCGAGGGTCTGGCTCAGCAGATTGCAGCTGGCAACGTGCCCGAGAACCTTATGAACCAGAACATCTGGACGCTCGACCTGCCGGGCCTCGTTGCGGGCGCCAAGTATCGCGGTGAGTTTGAGGAGCGCCTCAAGAACGTGATCCAGGAGGCCACCGAAGCTGACGACGTCATCCTGTTTATTGACGAGATGCACACCATCATCGGTGCCGGTTCTGCCGAGGGTTCCATCGACGCAAGCTCCATGCTCAAGCCCGTGCTCGCGCGCGGCGCCTTCCAGATCATCGGTGCCACGACGGCAGAGGAGTTCCGCAAGTACCTCACCAAGGATCCGGCCTTTGAGCGTCGCTTCCAGACCATCGATGTCGAGGAGCCGAGCGTCGAGGACACGGTCAAGATCCTGACCGCGCTCAAGCCGCGCTACGAGGAGCACCACCATGTGCGTTACACACAGGGTGCTATCGAGGCCGCCGCGAACCTCTCCAACCGCTACATTCAGGACCGCTTCCTGCCCGATAAGGCCATCGACCTCATCGACGAGGCCGGTGCCCGCGCCCGCATTGCCGCCAATCGCGCGCCCGAGCCGGTGCGCGAGGCCGAGCATCGCGTCGAGGAGCTCAAGGCTGCCGCACAGGAGGCCACCGAGAGCGACGACATGAACAAGGCCGCCGAGATCACTGAGCAGCAAAAGGCTGCCGAGATTGAGCTTGCCGAGGCAAAGGCTGCCTGGACGGCCGAGCTCGACGCGAGCCCGCTCACTATTGACGTGAGCCAGATCGCCGATATCGTGTCCGTGACCTCGGGCGTGCCGGTGTCCTCGCTCACCGAGAGCGAGAGCCGTCGCCTGCTACAGGCCGAAAGCGTGCTCAAGACCCGCATTATCGGCCAGGACGAGGCCGTCGAGGCCGTTGCCAAGGCCGTGCGCCGCAGTCGCTCGCCGCTCAAGGATCCGCGTCGCCCCGGCGGCAGCTTTATCTTCCTGGGCCCCACCGGCACGGGCAAGACCGAGCTCGCCAAGACGCTCGCCGAGTATCTCTTTGGCAGCAAGGACGCGCTCATCAGCTTCGACATGTCGGAGTTCGGCAGCGAGTTCGAGGTCTCCAAGCTTATCGGTAGCCCCCCGGGCTACGTTGGCCATGACGAGGGCGGTCAGCTCACCAAGGCCGTTCGTCGTCACCCGTACTCGGTCGTGCTGTTCGACGAGATCGAGAAGGCGCACCCCGATATCTTCAACATTCTGCTGCAGGTGCTGGAGGAGGGCCGCCTGACCGATAGCCAGGGCAAAACGGTCGACTTCCGTAATACCGTGATCATCATGACGTCCAACGTGGGCGCCCGCGAGATTGCGCAGGATGCGAGCGTTGGCTTCGGCACCACCGGCGAGCAGGGCCTTACCTCGAGCGAGATTAAGGGCCGTGCAATGGGCGAGCTCAAGCGCCTGTTCCGCCCCGAGCTGCTCAACCGTATCGACGACATCGTGGTGTTCCAGAAGCTTTCGGGCGAGAACCTGACCAAGATCGCGCACCTGCTGGTGGACGACCTGCGTCAGCGTTTGATTGCCAACGGCATGAACATCAAGCTCACCGATGCGGCCTATGACAAGATCGTGGCCGAGGGCACCGACCTCACCAACGGTGCGCGTCCGCTGCGCCGTGCTATTCAAAAGCTCATCGAGGACCCGCTGTCCGAGGAGCTTCTGGCCGGCGAGTGGGGCGAGGGCGATACCGTCCTGTGCGACGTGGCCGATGGCAAGTTTGTCTTTAGCCACGGCACGGGCGAGATCCCGGCACCGCGTCCGGCGGGCACGCTCGGTGGCGATACCGCTCCGGCGGCACCGCACACCGGCAACGCCGCGCCCGTGAGCGGCGGCGTGACCTCGGGCCCCGGCGGCATGATGCAAGCCGGTTCCGGCGCGCTGTAGGGCGTGGCGACAATTTGATACGCGCAATCGAGGCGCTCCGGAAAGGGCGCCTCGATTTGTAGAGCTGCGGAAGTTGTGACCGTTACGCTATACGGTCCACCGTTAGCCGATGATGCGAGGGCGCTCGGCGTTTTCGACTGGTTTATGCACGCAAAGTCTGGGAATATACAAGTCGCATGTCTTACTGTCTAACCAGTTGCGCCAAGGAGGCACCATGGACTACAAGATTACCGGCTACGAGCCCGCCCAGCTGTTCCATTTCTTTGAGGAGGTCAGCGCGATCCCCCGTGGGTCTGGCAACGAGAAGGGCATCAGCGATTTCCTGGTTGCGTTTGCCAAGGAGCGCGGTCTCGATGTGTACCAGGACGAGGTCTACAACGTCATCATTCGCAAGCCCGCATCTGCCGGTGCCGAGAATGCCCCGACCGTGATGCTGCAGGGCCACATCGATATGGTGTGCGACAAGTTGGGCTCCGTTGAGCACGACTTTACGACCGATGGTATCGACCTGGTCGTCAAGGACGGCGTCCTCACCGCTAACGGCACCACTCTGGGCGCCGACAACGGTATTGCCGTCGCGCTTATGCTTACCGTGCTCAACGACGATTCGATTACCCATCCGGCCCTCGAGTGCGTGTTCACCACCGACGAGGAGACTGGCCTGGTCGGCGCCGAGACGCTCGACAAGTCCCAGATTAGCGCCCGCACCATGATCAACCTTGATTCCGAGGAAGAGGGCGTTGCCACCGTCAGCTGTGCCGGCGGCGTCGTCGTTACCTACACCTGCCCGATCGCGCGCGAGCACAAGACCGGTAGCGCCCTCACGCTCGACATCTCCGGCCTGCTGGGCGGCCACTCCGGCAGCGATATTAACCTGGAGCGCGGCAACGGCAACCTCATCATGGCCCGCATCATCGACCGCCTGATGGTTGCCGGCGAGCCCGCCATCGTTAGCTTTAACGGCGGCACCAAGGACAACGCCATCAACCGTGAGTGCAAGGCCGAGCTGGTCTACGCCGACCACGCTGCAGCCGAGGCCGCGGCCCAGATCGCAAAGGGCATCATCGCCGACGTTACTGCCGAGCTCGAGGTCTTCGACCCCGGCTTTACCTGCACCGTCGAGATTGCCGACGACGCCGAGGTTGAGGCCATGGACCAGAAGTCCGCGCTTGCCCTCATCCGCGCCCTGCGCCTTGCCCCTAACGGCGTGATTCGCCGCAACGTCGCCACCGACGGCTCCGTCGAGGTTTCCTCCAACATCGGCGTGGTCGCCACCTCCGATGACGAGGTCAAGATTATGCTGTCCCCGCGCTCTTCGATCACCTCGCTGCAGAACGAGTTCAAGGACCGTCTGCAGACGCTGGCCGATGTCCTGGGCTTCGACGCCAAGTTTGAGTTTGAGTATCCCGGCTGGAGCTATGCCGAGCATTCACCGGTCCGCGAAGTCTTTGTCGAGAGCTATCGAGAGCTCTTTGGCTCCGAGCTGCGCATCGAGTCCATTCACGCCGGCCTTGAGTGCGGCCTGTTTGCCGAGGCTCTGCACGGCCTGGACGCCATCGCCGTGGGCCCGACGCTCTCCGATGTCCATACCCCGGACGAGAGCATGGAGCTCGCTTCTGCCGAGCGCTTCTACGAGCTGCTCATCGACGTCCTCAAGCGCCTCGCTGCGTAAAGGTCGCCTTAGTTAAGCCGCTCTAAACGGCTGGCTATGAAAACGACCGCTTGGCGTAATGCCGGGCGGCCGTTATTCGTTACAGTGCGAGAATCCCCAGATGCTCAAGCAAGATCTTAAGCCCGATGAGGATGAGCACGACGCCACCCACGATGGTGGCGAGTTTTTCGTAGCGCGCGCCAAAGGTGTGGCCGATCGCTACGCCGGCAACGGAGAAGATAAACGTTGTGACGCCGATAAGCGATACAGCGGGAACGATGTCGACCGAAAGCGCGGCGAACGAGATGCCCACGGCCAGGGCGTCGATTGAGGTGGCGATGGCGAGGATCAGGTACTCGCCCAGTTCAATCTTTTCGGCATCCTTGCCGTCGCCTTCATCCTCGTCCTCGGTAAAAGCCTCCCACAGCATTTTGCCGCCGATGAAGGCCAAAAGGATAAAGGCGATCCAATGGTCGATGGGTCCGATGATGCCCATGAATTGGCTGCCGAGCGCCCATCCGATTACGGGCATGCCGGCCTGGAAACCGCCAAAGAACAGGCCGAGTATCACGGCGACCTTAAGGTTGATCCTTTTCATGCCAAGGCCCTTGCAGATGGATACGGCAAAAGCGTCCATAGAAAGGCCGATAGCGAGCAACACAAGCTCTGCGAGTCCCATAGTCTGGCTCCCTCTCTGCGGGCGGGCCCGCGTGTACCTCTTGGGGGAGTAACAAAAAAGACCCGTGGCGTACGCGTTGCGCGCACAGCCACGAGTCTCGTTCATTAAGGCAAGCCAGGCCGCATCGGCCAGTGTGTTGACTTGCCGCGCCATCGGAGGCGAACCCGATCACGCGACTACTCCCTCATTTATGCGAATCCCGATGCTACCACATAAGCAGCCCATTTGGATTGGGCTCTCAGCTGTGTTCGCTCATTCTGTAAGCATCGGATTTCGCAAGCGCCGCAGGGACAAACCGTGAGAAACTATTTAGCGTTTATGGAGCGTATACGATGGGAGCGATGCCTTGGATAAGAACGAGCTGCAAAAGCGTATGGAACAGGCCATTCGCCTGACTGCCCCCGGCCAGCCGATCCGCACCGCCCTCGACATGATCATCGCCGGTCACCTGGGCGCCCTTATCTGCGTCGGCGACACCGAAAACGTGCTCGCTGCCGGTAACGACGGCTTCCCACTCAACATTTCGTTTACCTCGAACCGCCTGTTCGAGCTTTCCAAGATGGACGGCGCCATCGTTATCGATGGCGACCTCACCCAGATCCTGCGCGCCAACTTCCACCTCAATCCCGATCCCTCGCTCGCCACGAGTGAGACGGGCATGCGTCACCGTACTGCCGCTCGCATGTCGGTGCTCACCGATGCCATCGTGATCTCGGTTTCGGCTCGTCGCGCCGTCGTCAACGTGTACGTCCACGGCAAGAGCTACGAGATCCAGCCCGTCACCACCATCATGAGCTCGGTCAACCAGCTCGTCGCCACGCTCCAGACTACCCGTCAGTCGCTCGATCGCTCCCTGCTGCGCCTGACGGCC
>DBFOIV010000076.1:0-6143 GCA_048489175.1 Collinsella sp.
GTTCTTGATGGTTCTTATGCCCAAAGGCAGACAAACCATCCACGGCATTGCAAATGAACACATAACGAGCGGGGACGATGGGACAGCGCGGGCTATCCGCCCTGGCGGCCTCACCCGAGCGGGTTAACGCCCGTCGCCGCCGAGCAGCGCCAGAACATCCTCGCGGGTAAACAGCGCCGACGAGATGCCGTCGCCGCCGAGCACGCTGTTGACCAGGTCGCGTTTGGACTCCTGCATCTGCATAATGCGTTCCTCGATCGTGTCCTTGGCGATGAGCTTGTACACGGTCACGGTATGTTGCTGACCAATACGGTGCGCACGATCAGTTGCTTGGTCCTGCGCCGCCACGTTCCACCACGGGTCGTAGTGGATGACCACGTCGGCAGCCGTCAGGTTAAGGCCCACGCCGCCCGCCTTGAGCGAAATCAAAAAGACCGGAACCTCGCCCGCTTGGAACTGCGCGACCATCTTGGCGCGGCTCTCCTTAGACGAAGCGCCCGTGAGCTTAAGGAAGGCGATGTCCTCCTTGGCCAGGCGCTTGCCGATGATATCGAGCATACCTGTAAACTGGCTGAACAACAGGATGCGATGCCCGGCGTCGAGTGCGCCGTGCACGAGCTCCATGCACGTATCGAGTTTGGCGCTCCCCGCCTTGTAATCCTCGTAGTGTAGACGCGGGTCGCAGCAGATCTGGCGCAGCTTGGTGAGCTCGGCGAGCACCTTGAGCTTGTCTTTCTTAAACTCGGATGCCTCGCGGTGCTGCACCTGCTGGGCGATGCGGTCCTGGTTTGCCAGGTACAGCTTGCGCTGCTCGCCGGTGAGCTGCGCTATGACCGTATCCTCGATCTTCTCGGGCAGGTCTGCCACCACGTCTTCCTTTACGCGGCGCAGCACAAACGGCGACACGAGCGCCTGCAGGCGAGCGGCGCTGTCGCCCTCGGCGTGCTCGACCGGGCTTTCGAAGCGCTTGGCAAACGACTCGCGCGTGCCAAGTAGGCCCGGCATCAAAAAGTCGAAGATGCTCCAGAGCTCGGACAAGCGGTTTTCGATGGGCGTGCCCGTCAAGGCAAAGCGCACGCCGGCAGGCAGGCGCTTGGCGGCACGCGCTACCTGCGTGAGCGGGTTTTTAATGTACTGGGCCTCGTCGAGCACCACACGGGCAAAGTCCTGCTCGACATACTCGTCGATATCGCGGCGCATGAGGTCATACGACGTCACGACCACGTTATGCTCGTCGGCGCCGGCTATCTGCACGCGGCGTTGAGCCTTGGCGCCCACGATGGCGCACACATCCAGCGAGGGCGCAAAGCGCTCCAGCTCGGCAGTCCAGTTGTACACGAGTGAGGCCGGGCATACCACGAGCGTGGGCTTGGTGTCCCCCGCCTCCACGCGCGCCAGGATATGCGCGATCATCTGGAGCGTTTTGCCCAGGCCCATATCGTCGGCCAAGATACCGCCGAGGCCCAGATGCTCAAGCGAGCCGAGCCACTGGTAGCCGTCGACCTGGTAGCCACGCAGCGTGGCCTTGAGCGAGGCGGGTACCGTAAAGTCCATCTTGCCGAGCGTGTCCAGGCGCTCGACGGTACGGCGGAACGCAGCGTCGCGATCGGCCTCAAGCGCCGGCGTGCGCGCAAGCATGCTGTCGACGAACAGGGTACTCGACGCGGGGAGCGACACGCCGTCGAGCAGGTCGACAGCATCGACACCCAGGTCCTCGGCAAGGCCAAACGCGGCTCGGGCGCCCTCGTCCAGGCGAATGATGTCGCCCGACGTGAGACGCGCAAACGTCTGGTGACGCTTGTACGAATCGAGATAGACGGCAAGGTCCGCGGCCGAAAGCCCGCTCGCACCCAGCTCGACATCGAGCAGATTGCTCTTGACGGTCGCACGCACCGAAAGCTTGGGCGCAGGGCGGACCGAGATCTGGCGCAGACGGTCGCTGAGCATAACCTCACCCAGCTCGGACAGGGCGGACAGGCCCTCGGTCAGCAGGCAGAACAAGCTCTCGTCATCGCGCTCCTCAAACGCCAGGCCGCCCTCGTAGAAGTCGAAATACAGGGCCGCCGTGTCCATAACGCGAAACTCCGCCACCTCGTCGCGGGGCGGCACGCCGGGGCGTTGCTCTTCGAAGGGGCTGCCCGGAGCGCCCAGGCTAAAGAGATCCGCCGACCAATCGCCGTAGGCAACCGTAATTTTGCAGGTCACGAGCCCATCGTCGACGCCGATCGCCATAGCAAAGCTCGGCTCGGGCGCCACGGTATCGAGCGCAGCGGGCGCGGTAAGGTCGGTGTAGTCGCGCAAAATGGGCAGCGCCATACGACAGAACTCCCCCACCTGGTCGACAGCGATATGGATCGGCGTGCGACAGGGCAGTAAGCACGATAGGAACGGCGCCGCATGCTGGGCAAACGCTACATCGGCGCGGCGCGCACGGCGGGTGTCGACCAGATAGGCAACGTCGCCCGAAGCAAAGCAGTATGTATCGGCCGGCAGGCGTAGATCGTAGCTGCCACCAGCCGCCGGCGCGATTTTGGCGGCAAGGAGCGGTGGGCGCTTAGACAGCGCCTCGTCCTCCCCTTCCGGAGGCATCTCAACCGCCACGTCATAGGTGCGATGCGTCGTCGTCCCCCGCGACCAGGCGGGCTCAAAAGAGATGGTCTGGCCGCGCAACAGGTCCAGCACATATACGATGCTATGCTCGGACAGCGGCAACTGACGCTCGGCGACAAAACCACTGCGGGCAAAGTCGTACGACGCCGAACGCGAGCTTGTGATGTCATCGAGATAGGCAACTGTCGTCACGACAAGGTTGAGCAGCTTTGTCGACACGTCTTCGAAGGCTTCAGGCGTATGGACAAACGTGAGCTTCTTGCCGTACGAGAAGGTGCCGCCGCGCACATAGGCATCGGCCATGCCGTCGATATCCTTAACCACGTAGGACACCGAACCGCAGCGAATGCGAAACTCAAGCGCCCAGTTAAAGCGATCGGCAAACAGCGGATTGTAGTACGGCACCAGCGAGGGCTCCAGCACCGCTTTGGGCGCATCGGGGTCAATGGTGCCGGCGAGCTTGCGACGCATGGCCACGAGCTCATCCATGCGCGCGTCCGAAAGATCGGAAAGCGCCGCCACAAGGCTTGGGCTCGTGGGGACGGGCGCCGGGAAGGGAAAGTTGGGATTGACCGCAGATGCGGTGGGCGCGGGACGGGCGGGCTGCTTGGACTGTGCGGGCGGTACCGTAAACGTGCGGACCGGCGTGCGCAAACCCTCGACGGGCTCGGCGCCGCTGGCATCCAGATACGCTAGCGCCGTGGCGATGGCGTGCTTGCACATGCCGGAATAGCGGAAGGCGGCCGGGCAATCGCAATCGTAGTCGATAACCTCGTGCTCGTCCATGTCGAGCGCCACGTGCGTCTTGTACAGGTCGCCGCGCGAGCCGCGCACTGTACCCTCGATGTGCACGTTTTTGGAGAAGCGCGAGCCGGAGTCATCAAACGACAGCACGGCGCCGTTGAGCATGAGCGAGCGCCCCTTCATAAAGGTGCTGCTAAGCGCCGCCTCCTTACGAAGCGCCTGCGCAAACGTCCCCTGCGCCATCACTTCCTCCAATCTCGCGCGGACCAGCAAGGTCGCCCTTAGATCACCGTCACTCTGCCTTGGTTGCCGACGATGGCCTTTGCCTCTGCCAACAACGGAATCGAGCGCGCGTTGACCTTAGACGGCACCTCGGCACGGAGCACGTGCCCGTCCACCTGCTCGATAAAGATCTCCACGCGGTCGCCGCCCGGGTTGGCGGTAAGCACCGTGGCAAGACGCGCCATATTGCCCTGGCTAAAGCGGCTGTTGGGCACCATGACCTCAAACACCTTGGGCTTGTTGCTCTCCTCGTTAAGCTCCAGCGGCACAATCTCCTGCGCGATGATCTGGTCGCCGCGGTCCGAGCGCTCGAGCTTGCCCTTAATGCGCACAAACGCATCGGACAACTGTGCACCGGTCTCGGGATCGACCTCGCCGTACAGGTACCCCTCGGCCTCCTTGTAGGTCTTGGGGAACACCACGACGGTGGCCTCGCCTTCCATGTCCTCGAGCTGCACGATGCCCATGGGGTCGCCATTTTTGGTCACGCGCTTGGACACGCTCGAGACCATACCGGCCCACCACAGCGCCTTGCCCTCGGGAATCTCCTGGTTGATGGTACCGCCCGTGGGGTTTTGCACCTCGTAGCCGGTGTCGATCTGCGAGAACGAGAAGTCGCGCGCTTTGCTAAGTGCATACTCAAACGGGCGCAGCGGGTGGTCCGAGACATAGATGCCCAGAACCTCCTTCTCCTGGCTCAGCTTAAGGTGGCGGTCCCACTCCTGGCCATCCGGATCGGGCACGCTCACCTCAAAGCCCGAGCCCTCAACGTCGCCAAACATATCGAAGAACGACGTCTGGCCGCTCGCGCGATCCTTCTGGCGCTTTACCGCGGCGTCGATGATGTTCTCGGGGTTGTTCTTGTCCACAAAGTGCATCATCTGGCGGCGTGGATAGCCCGTGGAGTCGAAGGCGCCTGCCTTGATGAGCGATTCGATCACGCGACGGTTGGCCTGGCTCGAGTCCACGCGCTCGACAAAGTCGTGCAGCGTCTTAAACGGACCGCCTGCCTCGCGCTCAGCGATAATCGCCTGCGCCACGCCGGTACCCACGCCTCGAATGCCGGCCAGACCAAAGCGCACGCCCTCCTTGGTAGCCGTGAACTCGGTGCCGGACTCGTTGACATCTGGCGACAGCACGGGGATGCCGTCGTGACGGCACGCCGAGACGTAATGCACGATCTTGTCGGTCTTGCCCGTGTAGGACGTCAGAACGGCCGCCATGTACTCGTGCGGATAGTGCGCCTTGAGCCACGCCGTCTGCATAACCAGGATGGCGTAGCCAGCGGAGTGCGACTTGTTAAAGGCGTAAGATGCGAACTCGAGAACATCGTCCCAAATCTTCTGGGCGACCTCGCGCGTGTAGTTGTTCTTGATAGCGCCGTTCATCCAGTGGTCGTAGGTGGTCTCGTCCGAGCCATCCTCCCAGTGGAGCACCGTCGACGTGAGCAGCTTGATCTTTTTCTTAGCCACGGGCTTACGGATACGCGAGTCCGATTCGCCCTTGGAGAAGCCGCACATCTCGACGGAGATGAGCATAACCTGCTCCTGGTAGACCATAGTGCCGTAGGTTTCGCCCAGGATGTCGTCCAGGCGGTCGTCGTAGGAGACGGCCGGCTCCTTGCCGTTCATACGGTTGATGTAGGACGAAACCATGCCGGCGCCCAGCGGGCCCGGGCGGTACAGGGCGATCAATGCCACGACGTGCTTGTACTCGGTGGGCTTCATATTCTTGATCGTGGCCGTCATGCCGGCGGACTCGACCTGGAAGACGCCGGCGGTGTGGCCGGAACCCATGAGCTTAAAGATCTCGGGATCGTCAAAGGGGATCTCTTCCTCTTTGATGTCGATGCCGAAGTTCTTTTTGATGTTTGCCTTGGCCTTGGAGATAACCGTCAGCGTGCGCAGGCCCAAGAAGTCCATCTTGAGCAGGCCCATGTCGGCAACGGTATGGCCCTCGTACTGGGTAATCTCGACGCCGCCCTTGGTGTCGAGCTTGGTGGGCACATGCTCGTTGACGGGGTCGCGGCAGATCAGAACGGCGCACGCGTGCACGCCCTCGCCACGGGTGAGGCCCTCGATCGAGAGCGCCGTGTCGATGATGCGGCGGGCGTCGTCGTCCTTTTTATAGGCCTCGGCAAAGTCGGGGTTAAACAGATCCTCTTTGCCGGGTTGCTTTTCGAGCACCTGCTTGAGCTTGACCTTGGGGTCGCTCGAGACCATCTTGGACAGGCGCTGGCCCATGTAGACCGGGTAGTCCAGGACGCGCGCGGCGTCGTTAATGGCCTGCTTGGCCTTAATGGTCGAGTAGGTGATGACGTGGGTGACTTTCTCGGGGCCATAGAGCTGGCGAACGTGCTCCACGACCTCGAGGCGCCGCTCATCGTCGAAGTCCATATCGATATCGGGCATCTCGGTACGCTGCGGGGACAGGAACCTCTCGAACATCAGGCCGTTCTCGAGCGGGTCGAACGCGGTGATGTTCATGGCGTAGGCGACGATAGCGCC
>DBFOIV010000077.1:0-3804 GCA_048489175.1 Collinsella sp.
CAGTTTATGGTCGCCATTCAGTCCAACCCGGCACACGAGATTCCCGAGGCCGAGTATGGTGACGAGATGATTATTGTCGGCCGCGATGGCGATGCCGAGATCACTATGGACGAGATGGCCCGACTGCGCGGAACGATTAACTACGAGGTCGCCTGCGGCTTTGGCATGCGCCTCGACAAGGTCTACGTGTAGGAGTCGCCATGGGCGTCATGCACATCCCCGGCCATACCCATCAGGCGCCACGTGAGGTCGCACTCGAGGAGATTGAGGCTGTTCTGGGCGATTGTCACCTCTGCCAGCTCTACCAGTCGCGCCACAATATCGTGTTTGGCGTGGGAAACCCCCGCGCCCGCGTCATGTTTATTGGTGAAGCACCGGGTCGTAACGAGGATTTGCAGGGCGAACCCTTTGTGGGTGCGGCGGGTGAAGACCTCAACGGCATTTTGTCCCTGGCAGGTCTTAAGCGCGAGGATGTCTATATCGCCAACGTGCTTAAGTGTCGCCCGCCGGGAAACCGCAATCCGCGCCCCGAGGAAGTGCTGGCTTGCTCACCGTTTTTGCGCGAGCAGATTCGAAGCATCTGGCCCGATATCATCGTGACGCTCGGCAACCCCGCAACGCACTTTGTGCTCAAGACCGAGATTGGCATTACCAAGCTGCGCGGCAGGTTCCATCAGATGGGGCACTTTGTGGTGATGCCGACGTTTCATCCTGCGGCGGCGCTGCGCAATCCGGCGTGGCAGGAGTTGCTGGAGGAAGACTTTAAGATGCTGGGCGACTATCTGGAGCGACACCCCGCGCCAGAGGGTGCCTCGGAATAATAAGGAGCATATATGTCCCTGGAGCGCCTGGGGGTAGGTATTTATAAAACGGCTTGCTCTGCTGATACGGAGCATTTTGGCGAGCTGGTTGCGCCGTGCCTGGAAGATGGTGATGTGCTGATCTTGACCGGCGGCCTCGGGGTGGGCAAAACCCACTTTACCAAGGGCGTTTCGCGTGGTCTGGGCGACGGTCATATGGTCACGAGCCCCACATTTGCACTCATGGCTGTTCATGACCAGGGGCGTATTCCTCTGTTCCACTTTGACCTGTACCGTCTGGAGCATGCTTACGAGCTCGAGGATACGGGCATTTTCGATGTACTGGGCTATGAGGGTGCCTGTCTGTTGGAGTGGGGCGAACAGTTCCAGGACGAACTGACAGACGAGTATCTTTCGGTAACGCTTAAGCGTGATGAGAACGATAGCGACGTGCGAATGATAACGCTCGAGGCGCACGGCGAGCGCGCAGCGAAGCTTTCCGATTTGATTGATAAGGCTGTACAAGATGAGCTTGCATAACGATTACGCGCTGGTGGTAGCGCTCGATACTTCGACCGATATGCTTGCCTGCGCGGCAAGCTGGATTGATGGGCAGACGGGCGAGGCGAAGCTGGCGAGTGGCGACCATATGTGCCGTCGCCATGCCAATGTGGAGCTCGTGAATACCGTTGACAGCGTGCTTGCTCAGGCTGGCATGGACCGTGCCGACGTGGGCAGTTACGTTGTCGGTCGCGGTCCGGGTTCGTTTACCGGCGTGCGTATCGGCATTTCCACCGCCAAGGGCTTGGCGCGCGGTGCCAACGTGCCGCTGTTGGGTGTGTCGACACTCGATGCCTGCGCCTGGACGGCATGGAAGGCTGGCGTGCGTGGCAAGCTCGGCATTCTGGCCGATGCCATGCGCGGCGAGGTGTACCCGGCGCTGTATGTGCTGAGCGACGAGGGCCCCGAGCGTCAGTTTGAGCGCGAGCGCGTGGTCAAAGCTGCCGTGGCGCTTGATGAGTGGCGCCAAGCCGCGGACTGGGACCAGGTTCAGCTGACTGGCGACGGTCTCGTGCGTTATGGCAAGCTGCTGGGCGAGGATGAGGCCGCTCGTTGCGTAGAGCGCGACTTGTGGTGGCCTTCGGGCGAGGGCCTCATCCTTGCGCATGCCGCGGGTGGCGGCGACCCGGCCCGCGTCCTACCGATCTATACGCGCCTTTCGGACGCAGAGGAAAACGAGCGCAAGCGCCTCGGCCTTGCCGAGAGCGCGCAGAGTGAGGTGACAGGTGTTGCCGACGAGCTCGCCGGACGTCACCTGCAATTCCGCCCCATGGGCGCGGCGGATGCCGAGGGCGCGAGCGCACTGGAGACCGCCTGCTTTGAAGGCGCCGGACACGAGGCGTGGACGCCGAGCATGTTCCTGTCCGAGCTGGGCGAGGACGTTGCCGCTCCGCGTAGCTGGTGGGTGGCGCACGACGACGGCCAGCTGCTGGGCCTTGCCGGCGGTATGGTCGTCGACGGGGACGTGCAGATTATGGACGTTGCCGTCGATTCGTCTCATCGCCGTGAGGGTATCGCCCGCAAGCTTCTGTCGCACGTGAGCTATGACGCGCAGATGCTCGGCTGCACTACGGCTTCGCTTGAGGTCGAGGACGGCAACGAGGGCGCAATTGCACTCTATGCCGCCCTGGGCTTTACCGAGGCGGGTCGTCGCCGTGGCTACTACGGTGCCGGTAAGGATGCCATCGTCATGACGGCACCGCTGCCCCTGGTGCTTCCTCTCGACAATGCCTCGCCCGAGCCAACTGCTGCCGAACAGCGCGCATGGCCGCTGCCCGCGCCCGAGCGCACCGCTGAGGAGCGTGCCGAAATCGAGTGCCGTCGCCTAGTTCTTGCCATTGAGAGCTCCTGCGACGAGACGGCTGTGGCGATTATCGATGCGGACGGCAAGATGCTGGCCAACCAGGTGTCGACGCAGATTGATTTTCATGCTCGCTTTGGCGGCGTGGTGCCCGAGATTGCCTCGCGCAAGCACGTCGAGGTGATTGTGAGCGTCGTAGATGCGGCGCTTGAAGATGCCGCGGCATCGCTTGGCCTTGAGGGTGGGGCGATTGCGCCAAGTGAGCTTGCCGCCGTGGGCGTGACGCAAGGTCCGGGCCTGGTGGGTGCCCTGGTGGTGGGTGTCGCCTTTGCCAAGGGCTTTGCGTATGCTGCCGGCAAGCCGCTCGTGTGCGTCAATCATCTGGAGGGTCACCTGTTTGCCAACCTGTTGGCGCAGCCCGACCTTAAGCCCCCGTTTATCTTTACGCTTGTCTCGGGCGGGCACACCATGCTCGTGCACGTAAAGGCATGGGGCGACTACGAGGTGCTTGGCGAGACACTCGACGACGCCGTGGGCGAGGCCTTCGACAAGGTTGCCAAGGCGCTGGGCCTGGGCTACCCCGGTGGCCCCATCATCTCCAAGCTTGCCGAGACGGGTAATCCCAAGGCAATCGATTTTCCCCGCGCGCTTAACAGCAGGGGGGACTACCGCTTCTCGCTTTCGGGCCTCAAGACGGCGGTGACGCTCTACATCGAGCAAGAGACCAAGGCCGGTCGCACGATTCACCTGCCCGATCTGGCGGCTTCGTTTGAGGCAGCTGTCTTTGACGTGCAGTACAAGAAGGCCAAAAACGCACTGCACGCTACCGGATGCAAGGAATACTGCATCGGTGGCGGCGTCTCGGCCAACCCGCATCTGCGCGAGATGATGATCAAGAAGCTTGGGCGTCAGGGGATTCGTGTAACGGTGCCGCCCTTGTCTGCCTGTACCGATAACGCAGCTATGATTGCGGAGGTCGCTCGCCGTAAATTCGACCGAGGTGAAATCTCGCCGTTCGACGTCGACGCCGATCCAAACATGACGCTGTAGCTGGTACGGCGCGGTCCCCGGACGGAGGGGCCGGATATAAGGTTTCCTGCTCTACAGTCCTGCGCAAGACGAAGGCCACATTAAGTGGCCTTC
>DBFOIV010000078.1:0-4896 GCA_048489175.1 Collinsella sp.
GGGCTGGGTCGGCGAGATTCACCCCGAGGCGCGCGAGGCGATGGGCATCGATGAGGTCGTCGTTGCCTTTGAGCTCGATCTGGACAAGCTGATCAAGGGCGCCCGCAATCAGGAGAACTACCGCGAGTTCTCGCAGTACCCGGCTGTTGAGCACGACCTTGCTATCGTGGTCGACAATGCTGTGACCTGCGAGGATCTTGAGCGCCGCATTACCAGCGCCGGCGGCAAGCTGCTCGAGGGCGTGCGCCTGTTCGACGTCTACCGCGATCCGGTCCGCGTGGGCGTGGGCAAGAAGTCCATGGCCTTTGCGCTTACGTATCGTTCCGACGACCACACGCTCACCAGCGAAGAGGTCGAGAAGGCACACCAGAAGATCGTCACCAAGGTGTGCAAGGGCGTAAACGGCGAGGTCCGCGGCTAGGTCTTGCGCTGGGTATAGGCCAGCGGTGGCTGCCGCCGAGTCCTACGTGACCGCTATGCTCGGTATAAGGCGCTGCTGAGCCTGCATATATGACACGCGCATTACATAACGGCGTGCTGCTTTGTCGGCAGCGCGCCGTTTTGCTATGATAGCCCGCGGCGTGTTACGAATCGAACATTACGTAACACTGACAAGGTGATTCAGGCGGCGTTGCAATTCCGTGCGCCGACAACCGGGAGGCGTACATGCACATTCCAGATAATTATCTGTCTCCGCAGACCGATGCCGTCATGGCAGTGGCGATGGTGCCTGTTTGGGTTCACTGCATCAAAAAGGTGCGCGCCACGCTCGATCGCGAGCATATGGCGTTCCTGGGCATCTGCGCCGCATTCTCCTTCTTGCTCATGATGTTCAACGTGCCGCTGCCCGGCGGTACCACTGGTCACGCCGTTGGTGGCGCGCTCATCGCGCTGCTGCTGGGCCCCGAGGCCGCGGCTATCGCAGTCTCGGTCGCGCTGGCGCTGCAAGCGCTGCTGTTTGGCGACGGCGGTGTTCTGTCCTTTGGCGCCAACTGCTTTAACATGGCCTTTGTGCTGCCGTTTGCCGCTGCTATCGTGTTCCGTGCGCTCAACAGCCGTTTGCACGACAAGAGCTGGGGCACCTCGGTTTCTGCCATCGTGAGCGGTTGGGTCGGTCTGTGCGTAGCGGCCCTCTGCGCGGCGATCGAGTTCGGTATTCAGCCGATGCTCTTTACCAACGCTTCGGGCGCCCCGCTGTACTGCCCCTTCCCGCTGTCCGTGGCTATTCCGGCCATGTTGGTCCCGCATATGCTGGTTGCCGGTGTGGTCGAGGGCGTGGCGACGGCCGCCATCTACGGTTTCATTAAGAAGACGGCGCCGAGCATTATCGTCGGCCCCGAGGCCGCCGATGGTCAGCTTGCCGCCGAGGGCGCTGCTGCCAAGAAGACCTCGCTGGTCCCCACACTCATCCTGGTTGCCGTGCTTGTCGTAGCCACGCCGCTGGGCCTGCTGGCCACGGGTGACGCCTGGGGTGAGTGGGACGCCGAGGGCGCCGCGACCGCCGTTCAGGAGGCTGGCGACGACAGCCTGCAGGCTTCGGTCGGTCTCGACACCCCGACCTTTGCCGACGCTCTGCCTACGGGTGATTACCTGCAGGCCTATTCCGAGGAGCAGGGTCTCGGCTTTGCCGGTCAGGCTGCCATGTATATCCTGTCCGGCGTGATTGGCGTGGCGGTGCTCACCATCGCATTCCGTCTGATCTCGCTGACGGTCAAGGAAAGCGGAGCCCATGGCGATGGTCGAGCTGCCTAGCTGGCTTGCGGCCGAGGAGCGATACGAGCCCGCGGGGGTTCGGCATCGAGTGATGCAAAAGAATGTCCTGCACCTGGCGAGCCTGCTTGAGCGGGTTCGCCTGGGTGGAGGCGCGCACGAGGGCGGGTCGATGGTCGACCGCGCCCTTTCTTGCGTTTCGGCTCCGGTGCGCCTGGTGGGGATGTTCGTTTGCGTCCTGTGCGTGTGTCTGACGCAGAGCCCGCTGTACCTCATGCTGATGGCGGCTATCGCACTGGTGCTCGTTGCCGTGCGCCCCGTACGCGGACTGCGGGCAACCTTTGTGCCGGCGCTTGGCGCTGCGGGGCTCGCGGTGGTTCTGGCGCTGCCCGCCTTGCTGCTGGACGCTTCTGCCGCGGGCGCCATGCTCAAGATTGCGCTCAAGACCTTCATTAATGTGTCGCTAGTGCTGGGCGTTTCGTGGACCCTCACGTGGAGCCGCATGTCGGCGTCGCTCAAGATGCTGCATCTACCCGACGAAGTTATCTTTACGTTTGATATGGCGCTCAAGCACATCGAGGTGCTGGGTCGCACGGCGCACAATCTGTGCGAATCGGTCATGCTGCGCAGCGTGGGTCGTGCGCCTGCGGGTTTTTCGCGCACCGACTCGCTGGCGGGTATCATGGGCATGACGTTTATCAAGGCGATGGAATGCAGCCGCGCGATGGACGAGGCTATGCTTTGCCGCGGCTTTGCCGGTGCGTATCCGGCGCCCGCGCGTGTCGGGTTTGGCTGGCGCGATGCGGTCTATGCGGCCGGCGTGGCGCTGCTGGCAGTGTTGTGCGCCGTGCTGTAGACGCTGCTGGTTTCGACTGGGGATGCAAATAGGGAAGGGCGACGTTTTGACGATCGATATGAATAGTGCGGCGGGCACGAACGGCGCGCGCGCCGAGGCCATGCCGCTCATCGAGCTGCGCGACGTGGTGTTCTCCTATGCGGGGCATACGGTTGTCGATGGTGTGTCGCTGCAGGTCGATCGTGGTGAACTCGTTGCCCTGCTCGGTCCCAACGGCTGCGGCAAGACGACGATCATGCGCCTTATCAACGGCCTTGAGCTCGCGGACGCAGGGGCATACCTGTTCGACGGGCATGTGATCGATGCGGCGTTTCTAAAGGATTCCGCGGCTGCTCAGCGTTTTCATCAGCGCGTGGGCTTTGTGTTCCAGAATGCCGATGCCCAGCTCTTTTGCGCTACGGTGGGCGAGGAAGTTGCTTTTGGTCCCGCGCAGATGGGGCTGCCGGCAGACGAGCTCGAGCGCCGCGTGCGCGATGCCATGGAACTGTTCCAGGTTACCGATCTGGTCGATGCCTCGCCTTATCAGCTTTCGGGCGGGCAAAAGAAGCGTGTTGCGCTGGCTGCCGTCGTGTCGATGAACCCCGATATCCTGGTGCTCGACGAGCCTACCAATGGACTTGACGAGGACTCTTGCGACATCGTGGTCAACTTCCTGCTGGCCTATGTTGCTGCCGGTAAGACGGTCTTGATGAGTACACATCATCAGGATTTGGTGCGACGCCTGGGTGCCCGCGCCATCTATATCGATCGATACCACCATGTGGTCGAGGCACCTTCGCCGTCGTATGGAACCGAAAGCGGTGCTACGGACTAGTTGCTGCGTAGAGCGTGCGTAGCCGCCCGCGCGGCTTTGCCGTGATGGTATAGTTATCCAGGTTTTTATGGGGGTGGCTATGCCAAGCTGGAACATTCATATCGCTCAGACGGAGCGTTTGCTGGAGCGCACCGGTGCGCTTGCCAATAGCGTGCGCGACCGCAATGCCTTTTTGTTTGGCTGCGTGGTTCCGGATATCTTCGTGGGCTATATGGTCCCTGGCATCGCCGATCCCATCCCGTACCGCATTACGCACTTTGCCAAGCCTGAGCCCATCCCTAAGCCTCGTGAGCATGAGTTCTGGGATACCTATGTGGCACCGTTGCTTAATAGTTCGCCCACCGGTGCGCCGGCCGCAGCGACCTCGATTATCGAGGAACGCGAGCGACTGAACCGCGTGCACTATCCCCAGCGTTACAAGGATGCCGAGCCGGTTGCCGGTCCCGGCACCTGTGAGTTCTCGCTTGCGTCCGAAGATGTGGCGCAGTCGCTGCTCGATTTAACACTGGGCGTCTGGTCGCATCTGGTGGCCGATACCGTATGGAATACGCGCGTGAATCAGTACCTGGAGGCGCACGGCGGCAAGCCATGTGAGGAGTTCCGCATTAAAAAGCAAGGCGACTTTGACTGGTTTGGTAAGACGCTCGGCATTGTTTCCATCCCGCGTGCGACCGATCGCCTGTATACCGCCGCGACGCGTTTTGGGCAGTATCCCATCCATAAAGAATATGTGCTCAAGACCATCGGCGTTATGCACGAGATTGTACGCGAAAACCCCGGCGAGCCCGATCATCCGCCGTATCGCCTGCTAACTGAGGAGTTCTTCGACTCAACGTTTACCGAGGTCATCGAGCTGACCGAGGCAGGCTTTGCGGCTCGCGTTGCTGCTTCTGACGTTCCGGCAGTCCCCCTGATCGCTAGCTGCTAGCCGGCCGGCTTTACGGAGAACAGTTCATCCCAATTGACCAACAGCTCCCGTCGCAGGCGTCTTCGGTGGTGCGCTCGGCATCGGAGAGGCTTGCGACTGAACGCAAATCGATGAGGCGGCATATGAAGAAGGTCTTAAAAAAGCCCGGAAGGCAATGCCTTCCGGGCCCTTTGCAATGCAAATCTGCTTGCAAGTGCGATTTAGCGCACCTGAGCGACGTAAGCGACGTTGGTCGAGGAGACCTTGTCCTCGAGCTGGACGCTCATGCGGGGATCGCCGGCGGTAGCGACGGTCAGGTCGCCGGCCTCGACGTAGCCGAGCTCCTTGGCGGTCTCGATCGCCTTGACGATCGTGCCGTTGACGGTGCCCTGGGTAATCTCGGCCTGGTGCGGGATAACGCCCCAGTACATGATCATCTGCTGGACGGCCCACTCGTGGCGGGAGAATGCGCAGATCGGCATGTTGGGACGGAAGTGCGAGATCAGGCGAGCGGTACGACCGGTGGTCGTCGGCACGGTGATGCACTTGGCGCCAACGGTGGTAGCCATGTTCACAGCGGACATACCCACAACGTTGTTGACGACGCGG
>DBFOIV010000079.1:0-49687 GCA_048489175.1 Collinsella sp.
CGAAAGGGTTGAATATGTTCGATATGGTTTCACGCCGCGGTTTTGTCTCGCTTTCTGCTGCCGCTGCCGCCGGCCTTGGCCTTGCCGGCTGCTCGGGCAACAAGACGTCCGAGCCCGCTGGTTCCGATGCCGGCTCCGCCAAGTCTTCCTCTAAGAAGAAGGCTGTCGAGCTGCAGGTCTTTGCCGCCAACTCGCTCGAGAAGGCCCTGCCCGAGGTTCAGGAGCTCTACACCGAGCAGACCGGCACTACGTTTGCCGACACGCAGTTTAAGGCGTCTGGCGACCTTGTCGAGCAGATGCGCGCCGGTGCCGCCGTCGACGTGCTCATCATGGCCTCCAAGGGCACCATGGACGACGCCGAGGCCGCCGAGCTCGTCGATACCGATACCCGCGAGGACATGTTCGTCAACGACCTCGTGATCATTCGCGCCGAGGGCTCCGATACTAAGATCGAGGCCATCGCCGACGTCGCGAATCTGGACGGCAAGATCGCCATTGGCGACGCCAAGACCGTTCCGGCCGGCAAGTACGCCAACCAGGCGCTTGCTTCTGTGGGCCTCTACACCGGCACCGAGGGCGATGACGGCGAGTACGTGCCCGAGATCGCCGACAAGGTCGCGCTGGCCGACAAGGTCGGCACCGCTGCCGCCTACGTTTCTACGGGCGACTGCGTGGCTGGCTTTGTCTACAGCTCTGACATCTACCGCTACGACGGCATCGAGGAGGCCTTCGTGTGTCCCGAGGACTCGCACAAGCCCATCGTGTATCCGGGCGCTGTCGCCGAGAGCTCCGAGCATGCCGACGAAGCCAAGGCGTTCATCGACTTCTGTCTGACCAACAAGAAGGCTCAGAAGATTTGGGCTAAGTACGGCTTTGAGCTTTCCGCATAGTGCGGCTTGGCGCGATAATTCCATCGTTTTGTGTTTCACTCCGTCCTTGTATTCGCTTGGAGCTTTTCGTGCTTAATAGATTCCGCATGCTTGTCGCCTGTGCTTTGACCTTCGCACTTTGCTGGGTGCCGGGATTTGCGTTTGCTGGGGACGCTGAGGACGGGGCCCAGGTTGCTGCGACCGCTCATGGGCTTTCCTATGGGATCGAGGGTTTTGAGCGGTTGGCCAAGGGGACCGCTCGTGCCATGGAGGGCCAGCCTGAGGGCTACCGGTTTCCCGTTGACGAGGACGTGGACCTTGTAGTGGCGCCTGCTGCCGATCGCGTTGTGGTGTGGATATCGCCCAAGGCGGTCGAGAAGTATGGATTGGATCCGCAGGACAACGAGTGCGTATCGGGTCTCAAGGCCCTCGTCTGTAAGCTCGACAGCGCAAACTGCATGGGAGGTGCGCAGCTGGGGGACGTGGATCTTCCTTGGTATGTCACGGCGGAAACAACGTTTGATGTCGGCGGGTATACCTATGGCTTTGACGAGCGCGGTGCGGATGGGGACCGCTATGTGGTGATTGCATCAGCCTCGGGTGATGCCAAGGGCGGCGCGCGTTGGCTTGATAGCGCTCAAATGGTAGAGGCATCGTCTGTCGTATTGCGGGATGAGCAGGGGCCCTGGACCTCTCTGACCTCCTTTTTGGGCGACATCGACTATCGCCCGTTTTGGGTGTCCATAAAAACGAGCGGCCTTGCCCTGCTGATCTCCTTTGCGCTGGGCCTGTTCGCCGCGTGGAAGACTATGGGTACCTCGAGTCGCATCAAGGGCCTGCTCGACTCGGTCTTTACGATTCCTATGGTGCTGCCGCCTACGGTGTGCGGCTTTTTGCTGCTTATGCTATTTGGTCGATCGACCAATGTTGGCCAGTGGATTATCGCGCACGGCGTCTCGATCGTCTTTACGTGGCCGGCGGCGGTGATCTCTGCTGTGGTGGTGTCGTTCCCGCTCGTCTACCGTACGGCACTCGGAGCCTTCGAGAGCCTCGACACGCAGATGCTCGATGCGGCGCGAACCCTGGGATGGTCCGAGCGTCGCATCTTTACCAAGCTTATGATGCCCCTTGGGTGGCCCTCAATCGCAGCGGGCACGGTGCTCGCCTTTGCCCGCGCGATGGGCGAGTTTGGCTGCACCCTGTTCTTTGCGGGCAACTACGCCGGTATTACGCAGACCATTCCCATCGCCATCTACTTTGAGTGGATGGGCGGCAATACGTCGGTGGCCCTCTTTTGGGTCGTGGTCGTAATTGCGTTCAGCTTCCTGGTCATCCTATTCATCAACATGTACACGGCGCATTCGCAAAAGTATCGCGAGCGGGGCCTTTCCCGTGCGGAGCGCAAACAGGCCGAAGATCTCGCCGGACAGGGCGATTCGCTCGACCCGGCGGGCGGCGATGCCTTGCGTATCGATCGCGAGGCGTTGGTCGAGCTCATGCGCGATGATGCGGCGCCGCAGGGAGGTCGATAAGCTATGTCGCTCGTTCTGGATATTAAGAAACGTTATCCCGGGTTTGTGCTCGACATGCGGCTTGAGGCCGACGAGGAGCGCGTGGCGCTGCTGGGCGCCTCGGGTTGCGGCAAGAGCTGTACGCTGCGCTGCATTTCCGGCGTGGAGACGCCCGACGAGGGCAAGATCGTCGTCAACGGCGTGACCTTTTTTGACTCGGCGGCGGGCATCAACCTGTCGCCTCAGGAGCGAAAATGCGCCCTGTTGTTCCAAAACTATCAGCTGTTTCCCAACTTGACGGTGGCCGATAACGTATGCGCCGGTGTAAAGGACGCGGGTGACGCCGTCGCGCGCAAAAAACTCGCCGAGCGCTATCTGGGCATTTTCGGTCTAGCCGATTTTGCCGACCGCTATCCCGCGCGCCTCTCGGGCGGTCAGCAGCAACGCGTGGCGCTTGCTCGCATGGTGGCGGCGCATCCGGGCATTTTTATGTTCGACGAGCCCATGAGCGCGCTCGATTCCTATCTTAAGAGCGCACTCGAGCAGAACATGCTCGACCTGTTCGATGTGTGCAACCGCACCGTGCTCTACGTGAGCCACGACATCGACGAAGCATGCCGCCTCTGCCAGCGCATCTGCGTGATGCACGACGGGCATGTTGAGGAGACCGGCTCCGTCGAGGACGTGGTCCGCCGTCCGCAGACGCTGGCGGCACTGCGTCTGACGGGCTGCAAGAACACAAGCCGGGCGCGCAAGATTGGGCCTCAGGAAGTTGAAGCCCTGGACTGGGGCATGACCTTTAACGTGGGCCATGAGGTTCCCGATAACGTGACGTACCTCGGTATTCGTGCGAGCTACTTCCATGTTGACAATCGCGCGGAGCGCGGTCGCAACAGCTACGATTTGCACGTGGCCCGTGTGAGCGATTCGCGCTTTGAGCGGCTGGTGCTGCTGGACGTGCCGCGTGTTGATGCGCCCACGCGTCTGCAGTGGAAGGTGAATAAGGTGAGTGTACCCGTGGAAGAGCTGCCGCAGGCGGGTGAGACTCTGCGCATGCATTTTGATGCAAGCAGGATTCATCTCGTTTGCCGATAATGCGGGGGCGATGCGGTCGAGGAGGTATTCCTCGACCGCTTTATTTTCACTTCGCCGTTCGCCGATTTCTACATGACTAAACCTTATCAGTCTGATAATTAATTATCAGACAGTGAGATGCTCACATCCCGACGCTGTCGTACGCATGTCGGCGGTGTTCGTCTGGACGACAACCGTTGATATAGTTACCTTCGACGAGAAAAGGAGGGCGCGCTGATGCCGCAGAAGACATATTCGCGTCGCGTTGCGGCGCGCGCCCTGTATATGGCTCGGAGCCGCATATGAGCAGGTATGTTCACGGCTCCGGGAGAGACGACGCACAACTAAATAATCAGCTGCAAAGCAGGTTCCCCAAAATTCCGGGTTTAGGCACGGCTGGGTTTTCGCCGCCCACCGTGCAGAAATACCGTAGCTATTCATTTTTGGTTCGAGAGGGGAACCGTCATGGCTGAAGAATTCGATTTCCATCCGATGTGGGAAAGCCTCGGCATGAATCTTGCCGACCACGACATGCTGCTGGGCGCCGTGGGCCAGATGTACGGCGATATGTTCCTGACACAGAACAATCGCCCCAAGTCTACGTCCTACCTGGATTTTGTCGCCACCAACATCCACAGCGGCCGTATTAAGGAGATGCTCGACAAGAAGGAGGCCGGCGAGGCCACCAAGATTGTCGGTTCGTTCTGCGTCTACGTGCCCGAAGAGATCGTGCTTGCCTGCGATGGCATCCCCGTGGGCCTGTGCTCGGGTGCCGACTGGGCAACGGACAAGGTTGAGGAGCACTTGCCGCGCAACACCTGTCCGCTCATCAAGAGCTTTGCCGGCTTTAAGCTGGGCGAGGTCTGCCCCTACATTGAGTCGAGTGACCTGGTCGTGGGTGAGAACACCTGCGACGGCAAGAAAAAGGCCTACGAGTTCTTTGCCACGCAAAAGAACATGTACGTCATGGATATTCCCAACGTACACGACGAGTCGACGCTCGTGATCTGGAAGGCCGAGGTCAAGAAGCTCGCCGCCAAGATCGAGGAAGAGTGCGGCGTCAAGATCACGCCCGAGCGTCTGAAGGCCGCCATCCACGCCGTCAATGAGAAGCGTCGCGCCCTGCAGCGCCTCGCTGCCACGCGCGCTGCCGACCCGGCGCCCATCAGCGGTCTCGACAGCCTGCTGACCGTTCAGGCCGCCTTTATGGACGACACGCCGCGTCTGACCGGAGCCATCAACGAGATGGCCGCCGAGTGCGAGCAGCGTGTCGAGGCCGGCGAGGGCGTGGCGCCCAAGGGGACCAAGCGCATCCTGTACACCGGTACGCCCATGGCCGTGCCCAACTGGAAGCTGTTCAACCTTATCGAGAAGGCCGGCGGCGTCGTGGTGGGCGAGGAGTCCTGCACGGGCTCGCGCTACTACAAGGACCTGGTCGACGAGTCCGGCGAGACGGTCGACGAGATGCTCGACGCCATCGCCGAGCGCTACTTTAAGATCAACTGCGCCGTCTTTACGCCCAACGATCAGCGTATGAAGGACATTGTCCAGATGGCCAAGGACCTGCATGCCGACGGTATCGTCGACGTGGCCCTGCAGTTCTGCACACTCTACGAGATGGAGTCCTTCGCTGTGGAGAAGGCCGCAGAGGAGGCGGGCATTCCGTTTATGCACATCACGACCGACTACGCCGGTGAGGACGCCGGTCAGCTCCAGACCCGCATCGAGGCCTTCCTCGAGACGATTTAGCCGCACCTGCGCCAAGCTGTGCCGCCGGGTGTTCCTGTCCACGCGATAGGGATTTCTCCGTTGCCATGTCGGCCGGTGTCCGGATGCACCGCAGGGCGCCGGCCGGCTTCGCATAGCTGCCGGGGCGGGGATTTCCACCGTGCCGGCAGATTCTATCCGTTTGTTCAGACACGAAAGGAACTCAATGAACAACGACCTTTTCAAGGCGGGCGTTTCCCGTCGCGGTTTTCTGACCGGCTCCGCTGCCCTGTGCGCCATGGCGGGCCTCGGCCTCACCGGCTGCGGCGGTTCGGGCGCCGAAAGCGGTAGCGCCGCTGCCTCCGGCCAGGATGTGGAGTATCGCGACGAGCTGCAGATCGCGCTCCCGGCGAGCCCGGACGGCCTCGATCCGCACACCACGTCGTCGCTTGTGACCATGGACATCATCTGCAACGTCGTCGAGCCGCTCTTTGGCCTCGATAGCGACTACGAGCCCCAACCCGTGCTGGCCAAGGGCTATGAGGTCTCCGACGACGGCCTGACCTACACCATCAAGCTGCGCGAGGGCGTCACCTTCCACAACGGCAAGGAGTTTGGCTCCGAGGACGTCGTGGCCTCGATGAACCGCTGGCTCACCGTCAACGACCGCGCCGCGAGCCTGCTGCCCGGTGCCACCTTCGCCGCCTCGGGCGACCACGAGGTCACCTGCACGCTGACCGAGCCCGCCATCGACTTTCTGATCATCCTGGGCAACCACTCCCAGTATCCGGGTATCTTCCCCTCCGAGGTCATTGAGGCCGCGGGCGATACCGGCGTGACCGAGTACGTGGGTACCGGTGCCTACAAGTTTGTGGAGTGGAAGCAGGACCAGTACGTCCATCTCACCCGCTACGAGGACTATGTCGCCGCCCACGGCAAGGCTTCGGGCTACACCGGCAAGGTCTCCGCGCCCACCAAGGACATCTACTATCAGTTCGTGACCGAGGCCTCCACGCGCGTGAGCGGGTTTGAGACCGGCGAGTACGATATCGCTGGCGAGATCCCCACCGAGAACTACCACGACTTCGACGGCAACGACGACGTCAAGCTCTACACTCATAACGCCGGCGTTCTGACCGCCTTCCTCAACATGAACGAGGGCATTTTCGCCGACGAGGAGATCCGCAAGTGTGCCCTCATGGCTATCGACTGCGAGGCGGCCGCTCTTGCCGCCTATGGCGAGAAGGAGCTCTTCAACATCGATCCCAACCTTGGCAACCCCGAGAACGCTCAGTGGGCGACCGACGCGGGCAAGAAGTACTTTAACCAGGCCGACGCCAAGGCCGCCAAGAAGGCCCTGGCCAAGACCTCCTATGCCGGTGAAACGGTCAAGCTACTGACCACCCCCGACTACAAGGATATGTATAACGCCACCGTCGCGCTGCAGGAACAGCTCGAGAAGGCCGGTTTCACCGCCGAGGTCGACAGCTACGAGTTCGCGACCTTCATGGACATCCGCTCCGGCAAGCCCGAGCAGTGGGACCTCTTTGTGGCCTCCACCAACTACAAGCCCATCCCGGCCCAGTCCCTCTCGGTCTCCAAGGCCTTCTATGGCCTGTCCGACGAGGAGGCGCTCAAGCTCGTGGCCGAGACCCGCACCGCCAAGGACACCGACGCTGCGGCCAAGAAGTGGGCCGAGGCTCAGGAACGCCTCTATGAGATCGCCGTCATCGAGCCGCTTTGCCACTACGCTTCCATCACGGGCACCCAGGCAGACGTCGAGGACGTCGAGGTGCTCGACGGGGCCATCATTTGGAACGCCAAGCGTCCGGAGTAATGCAATAGATGGCGTGGCGGCTGGAGGGGTCTGGTCCCCTGTGGCCGCCACGCCCTGTCTACGTTCAGAGGGGAAATAGACGCCTCGCATGATGAAGTACACGCTCAAACGTATAGGCGCGATGGTTCCGGTGATGCTCATCATCTCGGTTGTCGTGTTTTTGATTATCTATCTCACACCGGGTGACCCGGCCTCTTCGATGCTCGGCATGGAGGCTTCGGCCGACCAGATCGAGCGCGTCAACGATAGCCTGGGACTCAACGAGCCGCTGCCGCAGCGCTACGTTGAGTGGATGGGCGGCGTGCTTACCGGCGACCTGGGCGATTCGTATTTTATGCGGCAGCCCGTCACGCAGGCGACCGCCGAGCACTTTGGCCCCACGCTATCGCTCGCGCTTCTGGCACAGCTCATCGCGCTGTTGATTGCACTGCCTTGCGGCGTCGTCGCTGCCCTCAAACATGGGTCGCGCACCGACGCGGTCTTGCGTGTCGTTGCTCTTTTGGGCGTGGCGATACCCGGCTTTTTGATGGCGCTCATGCTTATGTGGCTGTTTGCCGACACGTTGCGTGTGTTCCCGGTGGCCGGCTATGCGCCGCTATCGAAGGGCTGGTTCAGCCATTTACGCTATCTTGCGTTGCCGGCCATATCGCTTGGATGCGTTCAGGCCGCGCTGCTCATGCGCATGACGCGTGCGAGCGTGATCGAGGCCATGCAGCTCGACTGCGTTAAGACGGCGCGCGCCAAGGGCGTCTCCGAGGTTCGCGTGGTGCTGGCCCATGCCCTGCGCAACGCCGCGCTGCCGATTCTCACCTCGGTCGGCTATTCTTTTGGCGCTCTGATTACGGGCGCCGTGGTGACTGAAGCCATTTTTAACATCCCCGGTTTGGGCCAGCTGGTCACGAGCTCTATCGAGCGTCGCGACTATCCGGTGATTCAGGGTGTGCTGCTGGTCATCGCCTTGTTGAATTCGGTGATCAATCTGGCTGTCGACCTTGCCTACGGCGCTTTTGACCCGCGTGCTCGCAAATGGGGCGATGCATGATGGCAAACGTTAAGAAGGCTCTTGCCAACAAGGAGCTTGTGGTCGGCGGCTGTATTTTCCTGGCGATTGCGCTGATCGCGCTCGTCGGTCCGCTGGTGTGGACGGTTAATCCCAATGCGCAGGAGATGACGTTGCGACTTTCGGCACCTTCGCCCGCGCATCCCTTTGGCTGCGATGACTTTGGCCGCGACCTGCTTGCCCGCGTCATCGCGGGCGCGCGCGTGTCGCTTGGCGTCGGCATTGCCGTCACGCTCGCGACGAGTGCGCTCGGCTTGGTGATCGGCGCCT
The DNA here is from genome assembly GCA_048489175.1 of Collinsella sp. GTDB lineage: Bacteria > Actinomycetota > Coriobacteriia > Coriobacteriales > Coriobacteriaceae > Collinsella. Next base: position 8,329 of record DBFOIV010000079.1, read on the forward strand.
ATGCGTGCTACAACGAGAGGCTCGATCATATTCTCATGCGCATCTGCGACGGCCTTATGTCCATTCCTGGCGTGCTTTTGGCTATCGCGCTCATGGCCATGATGGGCGCCTCGGTCTGGAACGTGATCATCGCGCTCTCCATCGTCTATACGCCCAGCATGGCGCGCATCGTGCGCTCGCGTGCGATGGTGGTCAAGGAGGAACCCTTTGTGGAGGCCCTGCGCGTGCAGGGCGCCTCGACCGCGCGCATCGTGTGGCTGCATATCGTACCCAACGTTATGGCACCCTTCCTGGTGCAGGCGACCTTCGTCTTTGCCGAGGCCGTGCTCTCGGAGGCCGCCCTCTCGTTTCTGGGCCTGGGTATCAAGGCGCCTGACGCCAGCTGGGGAAACATCCTGCAGGCGGGCAAGAACGTGATGCGCAAAGCCTGGTGGATGATCTTCTTCCCGGCAGCGGCCATCATCGCGAGCGTGCTTTCGCTGAACCTTGCCGGCGACGGCCTGCGCGACGCCCTCGACCCCAAGACCAAGGAGGACTAGCCCATGGCTCAGCATCTTTTGGACGTGCGCGACCTCTGCATCTCGTTTGTGGGCCGCGATGGCAACGCGCTGGAAGCCGTCAACAAACTCAACCTACATATCGATGCCGGCGAGATCGTTGGTGTTGTCGGCGAGTCCGGCTGCGGCAAGTCCGTCTTTGCCCAGTCGGTCATGCGCCTATTGGAGCATGAACAGAAGATGGCCTATGAGGGCCAGATTGTGTTTGATGGCGAGGACCTGCTCGCGCGCCCGCTCAAGCGCATGCGCGAGGTGCGCGGCTGCGATATTGCCATGATCTTCCAGGACCCGTTGTCCTCACTCAACCCCGTCATGACGGTCGGGGCCCAGGTCGTCGAGGCCGTGCGAGCCCACCGTAAGGTGAGCCGACGCGAAGCCCGCGCCGAGGCCCTGCAGCTGCTGGAGCGCGTGGGCATCCGCGACGCCGACCGCCGCTTCGACATGTATCCGGGCGATTTTAGCGGCGGCATGCGTCAGCGCGTGATGATCGCCATGGCGCTCGCCGGGCACCCGCGCCTGCTGATTGCCGATGAGCCCACCACGGCACTCGACACGACGACTCAAAAACAGATTTTGGATCTTCTGCGCGACCTCAACAGTTCCGAGGGCATGGCGGTGCTTTTTATCAGCCATGATTTGGGTGTCGTCACAAGCATCTGCTCGCGCGTGCACGTCATGTATCTGGGCCAAATCGTAGAAGAGATCGACGCCTGCGGCCTTATGGAGCGCCCGAGCCACCCGTATGCCCAGGGGCTCATCGCGAGCATTCCGCCGCTCGAAGGCGAGCGAGTTGACACGCTGGCGGATATTCCGGGCACAGTGCCGCCGCTTACGGCAATACCCTGTGGATGCCGCTTTGCGCCTCGTTGCGCCCGGGCGGACGAGCGTTGCCGCGCGCAGGAGCCTCCGCTGGTTGCCGTGAATGCGTGCGACCGGTCTAAATGCTGGCTTGTCGAGAAAGGGGAGTGCCATGGCTGTTGATAGCGAAGCCCTGCTTAGGGTCTCACATCTGACTAAAGCGTATCCCATGCCGGGCTCAGGTTTTAAGCGTCAGACCTTTACCGCCGTGGACGATCTGTCGTTTGAGATCGCGCCGGGAGAGGTCTATGGCCTGGTTGGCGAATCCGGATCGGGCAAGTCGACGACTGGACGCCTGATCTGTGGTCTCGAGCGTGCGGATTCCGGCTCGATTGTCTATTGCGGGCACGACCTCGCCACGATGTCGGAGCGCGAACGCAAGCCGTTTCGCCGCGAAATCCAGCTGGTATTCCAGGATAGCTCTACGGCTTTTGACCCGCGCAACCGTGTCGGCCGCATTTTGGAGGAGCCGCTGATTATCGCCGGCGTGCGCGATGCGGATGAGCGCCATGAGCGCGCGCTCTCGGCCCTGGCCTCGGTCGGTCTTCTGGCAGAGCATTATGACCGCTATCCGCATGACCTTTCGGGGGGACAGCGTCAGCGACTCAATCTGGCACGGGCGCTTATTTGCGAGCCGCGCCTTGTGGTATGTGACGAGCCGGTCTCGGCGCTTGACGTGTCCGTGCAGGCCCAAGTGCTCAACTTGCTTCGCGACCTGCAGCGCGCGACGGGCGTGGCGCTGCTGTTTATCACGCATGATATGCGTGTGGTTCGGCATATGTCCGACCGGATTGGCGTGCTCTACCACGGTCGTCTTGTCGAGGAAGGCGCGGCCGAGGACGTGATCGCGCACCCGAGCGATCCGTATACGCAGGAGCTTATCGACGCCATTCCCTAGAGGATGATTCCTTTTGGGTATGGCGTGGGTTCGTTGTTTAATTGTCGGTATATCGGTACAAGAGAGGGGAACTACTATGGCCGATATCGAGGAACAGCCGTTGCCGCGCACGTTTGAGGAGTTCAACGAGCAACGCAAGGCGGCGTTTATTCGCGTCAAGGATTATAAGCAGGCGGGTAATCGCCTGGTCGGCTTTTTGTGCAGCTATACGCCGCTCGAGATTATCGATGCCGCGGGGACTGCGAGCGTGGCGCTGTGCGGTACGTCCGATGAGGTGATTCCCGAGGCCGAGAAGGTGCTGCCGGCAAACCTGTGCCCGCTCATCAAGTCGACGTACGGTTTTGCCTACTCGCAAAAGTGCCCGTTTACGTACTTTAGCGACATGATCATCGGCGAGACCACCTGCGACGGCAAGAAGAAGATGTACGAGCTGCTCAACGAACTCAAGCGCACGCACATTCTGCATCTTCCGCAGGGTCGCGATCGCGCCTACGAGCGTGAGGGCTGGTACGAGGAGTGCCGCCTGCTCAAGGAGGAGCTCGAGGGCTTCTACGGCATCACGATTACCGACGATGACCTGCGCGCTGCCGTCCGTCGTCGCAACCGCTTGCGTGCGGCCCAGCTCGAGATGTTTGCGCTGCAGGCCAACCAACCGGCGGCCATGAGTGGCGTCGACCTGATGAGCACCATGTTTGCCGGTACGTTTAGCTTTGATATCGAGGCCTATACGCAGCAGCTGGAGAAAAAGGTTGCCAAGCTGCGCGAGGTCTACGACGCGGGCGAGCGCCCAGTTGCGGCGGATGCCAAGCGCATTCTGATCACCGGCTGCCCGGTGGGCGGCGTGATCAACAAGATCGGCCGCACCATCGAGTCCAACGGCGGTGTGGTCGTGTGCATGGACGACTGCTCGGGAGAGCGCACGGCGGCCATGATGATCGACCCGGACGCGCCCGACATCCTGCGCGCCATCGCCGACCGCTATTTGGACATCAATTGCTCGGTTATGACGCCCAACGACGGTCGTATGGATAACACGCTGGCCATGTGCGAGAAGTATCACGTCGATGGCGTAGTGGAGAGCGTGCTCCAGGCGTGCCACACCTTTAACGTGGAGAGTGCGCGCATGCAGGAGGCTGTCGAGGGTGCGGGTATTCCGTACATGAAGATCGAGACCGACTACAGCAACGGCGACATGGGCCAGATTGAGACCCGCATCGCCGCCTTCATCGAAACCCTCTAGCTTCCTCAGGCACCGGATCTTGCTCCTCAAACCGTCGCTTGCGTACCCAAAGTACGCTGCGCTCCTCTTTCGGGGCAATCTCCGGCACCTGAGAAACCTAGAGCTAAGGCGCCTGAACGTGCCGCTACCTTTGATGTTTAGATTGGGAGAGAGCCATGATAGGGATCGGGATCGATATCGGGTCTACGGCGGCTAAGGCTGCTGTGGTCGACGGGGAGGGTTCGGTGGCGTGGACGTGCGTGCAGCCAACCGGGTTCTCCTCGGTCGATGCTTCCGAGCGGCTGCACGAGACACTGGCAGCGGCCGGCTATGACGTGACGGCCGACGACGTGCGCGTGATCGCGACCGGCTACGGTCGTGTCGCCGTGCCCTATGCGCACAAGGTCGTGACCGAGATCACCTGCCACGGTACCGGTGCCGTGCGCCTGTTTGGCGATCACGGCACGGTGATTGACGTGGGCGGCCAGGACACCAAGGTCATTCAGCTTAAAAGTGGCCGCGTGGCCAAGTTTGCCATGAACGACAAGTGCGCCGCCGGCACGGGGCGCTTTTTGGAGATCATGGCCGACCGCCTAGGCATTTCCCAGCAGCAGATGGCCGACCTGGCGCGTTCCGGCGAGCCCACCAAGATCAGCAGCATGTGCACCGTGTTTGCCGAAAGCGAGGTCATCAGCCTGATCGGTCGCGGTGAGCCGCGCGAAAACATTGCGCGTGGCGTGATCGACAGCGTGGTTTCGCGCGTGGCGACCATGGCCGGGCAGGCCGCGGGCGCCCCGTACTACCTGACCGGTGGTTTGTGTGAGAACGACTTCGTGGTGGAGCGGTTGGGCGAGCTACTGGGGTCGCCGGTGACCACCTCGCCCCAGGCTCGCTTTGCAGGTGCCATCGGCGCGGCGATTCGCGCCGCCGCCTTGGCCTAGGGGTGTACCGCGACATGCGCATCCTCAACATCACGACACAAAAACCAGATAGCACCGGCAGCGGCACCTACCTTGCCGCGCTTGTGCGCGAGCAGATCGAGACGGGGCATCGCGCCGCCGTGCTTTGCGGTGCGGCGCCGGGTGATACCCAAGGCGAGCTGGACCGGCGTGCTGCCGTGTTTGCCGTGCCGTTCGAGTCGCCCGAGCTGCCGTTTCCCATCTGCGGTATGTCCGATGTCATGCCCTATCCCTCCACTCGCTATCGTGACCTGACGCCTTCGATGCTCAAGGCATTTGAGCGGGCATTTGCTGCTGCAATCGATCGGGCGGTGGCTGAGTTTCGGCCCGATCTGGTGCTCTGCCATCACCTGTATCTGGTGACCGCATTGGCGCGCGAGTGCGTCCGGGGCGTGCCGGTTGTTGCCGTGTGCCATTCGACCGACCTGCGTCAGCTGCGTTCGCATGCGCTCGAGCGCGATCGCATCGTACGTGCGGTTCGTCGGCTCGATGCCGTCTTTGCGCTCCATGCTGAGCAGGCTGAGCAGATTGGCCTGGTGTGCGGTGTCGATGCCGATCGCATCCACGTGATTGGGACGGGTTACGACCATCGCGTCTTCTGCCGTGACGCAAGCGTGGCGAGGCGGCCGGGATCGCTTGTGTACGTGGGCAAGATTTGCTTTAAAAAGGGCGTCGAGTCGCTGGTTCGAGCCGTGTCATTGCCGATTGACGATGACATCCGCCCATCTGGCTTGGTACTTGTGGGCGGCCGCGGGGACGATGCCGAGTACGCGCGTATCGAGCGCTTGGCCGCGGCCTCGGATGTGCCGGTGGCGCTGGCGGGGCGCTTGGATAGCGATGGACTCGTGCATGCCTACCGCAGTTCCGACGTCTTTGTGCTGCCTTCGTTTTACGAGGGTCTGCCGCTCGTAACGATCGAGGCCCTCGCGTGCGGTTGCAAAGTTGTGGCGACCGATTTGCCCGGCGTTCGTCCCTGGATGGAGGCGATGCTTCCCGGTGCTCCCGTGACGTGGGTGGCGTCGCCGCGTATGACGGATGTCGACACGCCCGTGGCGGCCGACCTTCCGTTGTTTGAGCGCGCACTGGCAGATGCTATCGCGCAGGCGCTTGCGGCGCCGCCTTCGACGTTCGAGCCGTCGGCGGTCTCTTGGGAAGCGTGCCTGGGGCGTATACTTAAAGTCGTTGATTTGTTGGAAGGGGGTTCGTATGGCTGACGATCAGATTAAGCTCACGTCTATGACTGCCGCGAGCGGTTGAGCCGCTAAGCTGGCTCCCGGAGCCCTCGCCCAGGTCCTGGGCGACTTGCCCAATGTACATAACGACAATCTGCTCGTGGGGTTCGATACCTCCGACGATGCGAGCGTCTTCCGCGTAGGGGAGAACCTGGGGCTCGTGCAGTCCATCGACTTCTTCCCACCGATGGTCGACGACCCGTTCCTGTTTGGCCAGATTGCCGCGGCAAACTCACTGTCGGATATCTACGCCATGGGCGGGCGGCCGAGCCATGCCATGAACCTGCTGTGCATTCCGAGCTGCCTGGGCGTCGAGGTTGCCGGTCAGATTCTGGCGGGCGGCGCCGACAAGTGCGTTGAGGCCGGCTGCACCATCGCGGGCGGTCACACCATCAACGACGACGAGCCCAAGTACGGCCTGTCCGTGAGCGGTTTTGTGCCGCTCGACCGCATGCTCGCCAACAGCGGCGCACGCGTGGGCGATGTTCTGCTGCTGACCAAGGCGATCGGCTCGGGCATCATCACCACGGCCATTAAGGGCGAGCTCATCGAGCAGGACGAGGCCGCAGCCATGTTTGACTCGATGCGCACCCTCAACGAGGCGCCGATTCGTCTGGCTGAGGGACTTGAGCTTCACGGCTGCACCGACATCACGGGCTTTGGCCTGATCGGGCACGCGTGCGAGATGGCCGAGGGCTCGGGCGTGCAGATTGAGCTTGCGTCGGGGGCGGTGCCGCTCTTTGATCAGGTGCTCGACATGGCGCGTCTGGGCATTATCCCTGCCGGCGCCTACCGCAACCAGGACTTCTTTGGCCCGCGTGTGGCTGCCGACGATGACCTGGAGCCGGGCATGCTCGACGCGCTGTACGATCCGCAGACTTCGGGTGGTTTGCTTATTCCGGCGCCCGCGAAGGATGTGGATGAGCTTGCGCGTCGCCTGGATACCGAGGGGCGCATCGCGGCCGTCGTCGGGCGCGTGTGCGAGGCGGAGCTGGGCGGTCCTGTCGTCCGCGTTGTCCGTTAACGACACGTTTATTGAGCTATGGTCCGTTCTAAAACGATTTATTCGAAAGGAAAAGCTATGTCTACCAAAATTGAAGTCAATGCCATGGGCGATACCTGCCCGCTGCCCGTCGTCAAGACGCTCAAAGCCCTGAAGCAGCTCGATGGCGAGGGCGCCGTCGTGACCTCGGTCGATAACGAGACCGCCGTCAAGAACATTTCCAAGATGGCGCAGGAGAAAGGCTGCACGGCCTCGGTCGAGAAGGTTTCTGACGCCGAGTGGCACGTGACCGTGGCGACCTCTGGCGCCGTTGCCGTGGCTGATCCCGAGCAGGACGGTGCTGCTTTCTGCGACGCCAGCGCCAGCAAGGGCAAACTCGTCATTTCCGTCTACACCGACTGCATGGGCCGTGGCGACGACGAGCTGGGCCACAAGCTCATGAAGGCGTTTATCTTTGCCGTGACGCAGCAGGAGGAACTGCCCGCGACCATGCTGTTCTATAACGGCGGCGCCAAGCTCACCGTCGAGGGCTCGCCGGTGCTCGACGACCTGAAGGGCCTGGCGGAGCAGGGTGTCGAGATTCTCACCTGCGGCACCTGCCTGGACCACTATGGCATTAAAGACCAGCTCGCGGTGGGCGAGGTCACCAACATGTACGTGATCGTGGAGAAGATGGAGCAGGCCGTGCGCGTCGTGCGCCCGTAGCGTATTGGTTGGAGTTGCCATGAGGGAGAAGCGCCCGGCGCTTGTCATCACGTTTCCTACCACGGCGGCCGCCATGGGGTGCGAGACCCTATGCATCGAGCGCGGCCTTCCCGGGCGCACGATTCCCGTGCCCGGGGAGGTCGCTGCCGGCTGCGGTCTGGCGTGGAAGGCGTTGCCTGCCGATGAGGAGCTGCTGCGCGGCGAACTCGCCGCGGCGGGCGTTCCCACCGAGGGCTTTACGGTGATCGACATGTGGGAGGTCGTGCGATGATCTACCTGGATAACGCGGCGACGACCATGCACAAGCCGCAGACGGTCATCGATGCCGTGGTGCAGGCGATGTGCTCGCTCGGCAATGCCGGACGCGGTGCGACGTCGGGCGCGCTCGACGCGGCGCGTACCATCCACGGCTGTCGCGCCAAGCTTGCGCGCCTGTTGGGCTGCCCGCGGGCTGACCATGTGTGCTTTACGCCCAACTCCACCGCGGCGCTCAACACCGCCATTTGTGGCGTGGTGCGCCCCGGCGACCGCGTGGTCACGACGGTGCTCGAGCACAACTCCGTGCTGCGTCCGCTCAACCGCCTGGCGGCAGAGCAGGGCGTGACCGTTGAGCATGCGGGCTGCGACGCGAACGGCCTGCTCGACTACGACGAGCTCGAGCGGCTGGTCACGCCCGATACGCGTGCCGTGGTGGTGACGCACGCCTCTAATGTGACCGGCAACGCGGTCGACATTGCGCGCGTGGCCGCCATAGCCCATGCGGCCGGCGCGCTTGTGATTGTCGATGCCTCGCAGTCTGCCGGCGCGGCGCATATCGATATGCAGGCCATGGGGCTCGACGTGGTGTGCTTTACTGGCCATAAGGGGCTCATGGGTCCGCAGGGGACCGGCGGCCTGGCCGTGGCGGAGGGCATTGACGTGGCGCCGTGGGCCATGGGCGGCACGGGCGTGCACAGCTTCGATGCGCTGCAGCCGCTTGAGTGGCCCACGCGCCTTGAGGCGGGCACGCTCAATGGTCACGGCATCGCGGGACTTTCCGCAGGTCTTGACTTTATCGAGGCACAAGGCGGGGTCGAGGCGATTGCGGCTCGTGAGCGCTCGCTTGCAGAGCGCTTCCTCGCCAGCGTTCGCGAAATACCCAGCATTGCGCTCTACGGCGCGTTTGACCAACCCGCGCGCTCTGCGATCGTGTCGCTCAACGTGGGCGATATCGACTCTGCCGAGATCTCGGATGCGCTCATGCAAGGGTGGGGGATTGCGACCCGTCCCGGTGCCCATTGCGCCCCGCTCATGCACCGTGCGCTGGGGACCGAGCGTCAGGGCGTCGTTCGTTTCTCGTTTGGGTATTTCAATACGGACGAAGAAGTCGACACCGCGATTGGCGCTTTGCGCGATTTAGCCTGCTAAAGCTGCTAGACCGTTTATACTTGCGGGACGGGTCTTTTGCCCGTCCCGTTTTTGTTTTGATTCGAAAGGTGCTCTCATGGCCTCATCCGCCTCGCGTGGTCTACGTTCCGACCATGTCGTTACAGTCGGCATCGCCCTGTTCTCGATGCTCTTTGGCGCCGGCAACCTCATTATTCCGCCGCTGCTGGCGCTGCAGGCAGGCTCTGCCACGCCGGTTGCCATGCTCGGCTTTCTCATAGCTGCCATCGGCCTGCCCGTCATGGGCTTTATCGCCGTGGCGCTTGCCGGAACGGCGCGCGAGCTTGCCGGCCGCGTGCATCCCAAGTTTGGCGAATTCTTCGTTGCGGCGGTCTATCTGGCCATCGGTCCGTGCCTGGCCATTCCTCGCACAAGCTCTACGGCCTTCGAGATGCTGGTGCCGCTGCTGCCCGAGGGCGTCTCGCTCGGCACGGCTCGCCTGGTGTTTGCCATCGGGTTCTTCGTGGTCGCGTTTGTGCTCACGCTGCGTCCGGGCGTCATCACGCGCGTGCTCGGCCGCATTACGGGCCCCGCGCTCATTGCGCTCATCGTGCTGGTCGTTGGTGCCGCCGTGGTCTCGCCGTTGGGTCCCGCTGCCGCGCCGCAGGCTCCCTACAATGCCGGTGCTGCCGTGCAGGGCTTTCTGACTGGCTACCAGACCATGGACCTGCTCGCGTCGCTCGCCTTTGGCATCATCATCGCCGAGACCATCCATGAGCTCGGCGTTACCGACGATAGGCGCGTGGCCTTCGAGATTTCGCGTTCCGGTGTGATTGCCGGCGTGCTCATGGCCATCATCTACTGTGGCTTGGGCCTTGCCGGAATGCAGCTCGGCACCGTGATGCCCGACGCCACCAACGGCGCCGCCATCCTTGCCCGTTCTGCCTCCATGCACTTTGGCCTTGCCGGCACGGTCGTGGTCTTCGCCATCTTCTTCCTCGCCTGCATGAACGTGTGCATCGGCCTCATCAGCTGCTGCTCGCGCTACTTCTGCGAGACGTATGTGGTCGAAGGGGGAACAGAGGCCTCCGAGGAGGCCATGCGCCGTCCCTTTGCGATTCTCGCCTTTGTGTTCGCGGCGTTTTCGTGTGTGCTCTCCAACGTGGGCCTCGACGTGATTCTTATGTTCTCGGTGCCCATGCTCAACGCCTTGTATCCCGTTGCCATCGTGCTGGTACTGATGGGCCTGGTGCACGGCTTTTGCGACGCTCATCCGCAGGTGTGGGTCTGGGTCGGCGGTGTGGTCGCGGTGCAGAGCGTGATCACCTCGGTCCGCGATGCGTTGTTTGCGGGCGCGTGGCTGCCGTTCGATGCGTTGCCGCTGGCAGATATCGGTGCTGCGTGGGCACCGGTTGCTGTGGTGGCATTTGTGATCGGTCTGCTCCATAGTCGTTTTGTCGCACATTCGAGGAGCTAAGGCATCAATGCTTGCACAGGCGGGGAGTCTCCCCTATAATTTCCTTCGCTTTGGGACACGCAAGGTTTAGACCTTAGCTGCTCAACACCTTCGGGACGTGGCGCAGTTTGGTAGCGCGCCTGCTTTGGGAGCAGGATGTCGCAGGTTCAAATCCTGTCGTCCCGACCATATCTTGCGGGCGTAGTTCAATGGTAGAACCCCAGCCTTCCAAGCTGATGACGCGGGTTCGATTCCCGTCGCCCGCTCCATAAGATAGTTTTAACGGCTTTGGCTCTATTTGGTGCCAGAGCCGTTTTCATATACATGTCAGGGACCCCACATCCCCTCCTAAGTTGCGGTAAAATAGTTCCTGGATTAGCCGCAATAGCTGTTATCCAGGAACTATTTCACCGCAACTTATTGAGGCCGAGCGGGCTGGGTCGATGATGGGTTCTTTTGTCGAGAAGATGAGGGCGGCCGGTCAGGAGTCTGCGTAGGGTTTTGTGGTCGGTATACCGTAGCCGCGCATCATGGAGCCGAACGCTTTGACATCGTAGGTGTCTAAGAGCTTGAAATGAATGACGTTGTGGCCCATAGCACGCAGGTTCGCGTCGCGCACGAGGGCAGCTCGATAGGTTTTTGCCGCAGTATGTTCCGGATCATTTTGGGCATCGCCCTCAAACTTGCCCAGTCCATGCAGCTCAGCCAGCATCCAAGAGCCGTTTGGCATCTGCCAGCCGTAATCTGCCAAATAATAGCCGGCGTTTCCCGGTCGAGTGATTTCAACCTGAAGTTCGGGAGCGGCAACTCCTGCCATAATCATTGCCGCCCGTGCTTCGGATTCTCCACCGTTATCCGACCTGCCATCCATGTGTTCAAAAACGTCAAATGCGCGCGCGATGCCGTGCAATCCGCGGCAGTTCGCTTGTGCATATGCACGCAATTCTTCACGCTCGACACCGTACTCACGAGCCAACCCGTCGACATAGCCTAGTGCATATCGAAAAGCGCTCGTTCGGGCGATGTCGACCACCGTGCGATATGGATCCGTTAGCGTAAACGGGCCGAGCTGCCATACGTCGCCCGGTCGCCAGCGTCGGTATTCAACGAATTCGTACATATCGCGTCTGGTGGAACGCGGTAGCAGCACTTGCACCTTGTCGAGAAGCGAATATGCAGAACCGATGCCATAGAGCAGCGCCGCCGTTGCTCCACAAAACACGGCATCCGATTCAACGACCGCAATAGCGGATGCCAATTGAAAGATGCGATCTTCGACGCCGAGGTCATTCCAATACGCGGGATCAGCGTAGACATGGTTGTAGAGTCGAATAATCATCTCTTTTTGCATGAGCGCGTAGGCACAGCGTTCGTCCCATTTTTTGGTAGCTACAAACAGATGCCCGCCATGATGGGCCTCGAATAACCTGAAGAACAGCTCTACTTGCGGTTTGGAACAGCGTTTATCATGGCTCATTTTCGACCCCATGGTCTCGAGGGGGAGTGAATGACACTACGCTATCCCATATTTGGTCCGCCAGACCTTGCCATGAACTGACCAAAAGCTTGACGGGGCAGGTCAGAGCCATGAGTCAGAGCCAAACATATCGGCAAACGGTTGATTAGCGCCCCTCGGCGGCACTAAAACCACCCTTATAGAAAGTTGCGGTGAAATAGTTCCTGAAAAGCTCGAAAAAGCCTAAATCCAGGAACTATTTCACCGCAACTTAGGTGGGGATGGGGTTAGCTGCGGGGGCGGTGGCGGAGTTTGTCGATGGTGGAGTCGGTGCTGCGGTTGCGGGCGTCGGCAGCGGTTTGGCGCTGGCGGCGGTAGTCGATCATGCCTTGGATGATGGGTTTGCCAAAGCTCACGACATCATCGTTGTAGATGGCGGTTCGGGCTGCGAGGAGGCAGTCGGTAAAGTCCATATGGGTCTTGCCAAAGAGTTTGACGGCAAGGGCGACAACGGTGGGCTCGTCGACCATGACGTCATCGAGCAGCCTTCTCATGGCCGTAGCAATCTCAACGCGGGGAACCTTATAGACGTCGCGCAGCGTGACCACGACGCGTGTGATGATCTCGGGGTAGACGCGAGCGGTGCGCGTGGCGATGACCTTGGCGGCGCGCGGTGACAGGACCTCGTCGTCGTTAAGCAGGTAGCGCAGGATGACGGTCTCGTCGATGATGGTGCTACTCATGGATATCTACTTCCTCGGGACCCAAAATCGAACCGTCGCATTCTGTAGCAAGGTACTCAATCCAGGCATTGCGCTCCTCGGCGCGGCGATTGGGGTCACCATATGCTTTGAGCGATCCATAGGCGGCGGTGCCGTCCTTTGAGCGCACGGCGACCGGCTGAAAGGGGAGCTTGCGCATCAAAATGCTTTGCGCGACAAATAAGCGGACAGCCTCGGCGAGCGATGTGCCCATGGCATCGTAGAGATGCTCGGCATGCTGCTTGTCTTCCTCGCGAATGCGCACCTGCAGGATGGCTCTTTTTTGAGTCGATGACATCACTGGCCCCCTTAATGAGCGTGCAATATAGTCGGTCAAATGCGGCATGTGCCGATACTTGAGCATCTTATAACGATTGCTTTATTTCACTCAAGTTGATAACCATAAACACGAATACAAGCGTAGTACATCCAAAATGAGAGCGCATAAAAATCTCTGAGGCGTACGCATGTAATACACTCACCTTTATAGCTTCTAGAGAATAATTCCAACCTGCCAAAACCCCTGCAATACACCCGTATTGCAGGGCCTATGCTCAAGTTTGCCACCTGCAACTGCGTATATTTAGCCTGTATATCGTTGGAGGAACTCTATCGAAGCGCCTGTTTCGCCGCATGCGCTCGATACGCCGATGCCAGGCCACGGGCGGCTTGGGGCAACGTCGACAGGGTCTCTCCGGCATGGGATTCAGGAGGGAGTGAACAACATGGGCAATAAACGAGTCGTGGCTGATTCTTCACGCTGCATTGGGTGCCAAACCTGTATGGCGGCGTGCATCGAGGCACACGATATTCCCGGCAACATCGCCGCACCTCGCTTGCGCGTAACGCGCACCTACGAGATTTCCGCGCCGGTGGCATGTCACCACTGCGAGGACGCTCCGTGCGCCAAGGCCTGCCCCACGGGTGCTTTGTTCTTTGATCCAAAGAACCATCGCATCGGCGTCAACGAGGACAACTGCATCGGCTGCAAGAGCTGCGTCATGGCATGCCCCTTTGGCGCCGTGAGCGTGGCGACCACGCAGGTCCCCGTCTTGATGGGCGACGTTCGCGTGGGTTCGCAGACTAAGAGCTTTGTGCTCAAGTGCGACCTGTGCGTGGACCGTCCCGGCGGTCCGGCGTGTGCCGAGGCGTGCCCGACCAAGGGTCTCACCCTGGTAGACGAGGAGCGCCTGGCAGAACTGACTGCCGAGCGTGCCCGCGCCACCATCGAAAACGAGGCGTAAGCGTCGGGCGACAGGCCCAATGATTGTCAAATTAGTACCGAGTATTCGGTAGCAGAAAAAGGAAGGAGGGTGTCATGGAGAAGCATAAAGTGATCTGCCCGTACTGCGGCGCCGGTTGCCAGTTTAACCTCTTGGTCCAAAACGGCCAGGTCGTGGGTACCGAACCGCTCAACGGCATCACCAACCAGAGCGAGCTGTGCCTTAAGGGCATGAGCGGCTACGACTTCATCAACGACACCAAGATCTTGACTCCTCGCGTACTGCACCCGATGATCCGTCGCACCAAGGGCGCGGATCTTGAGCGCGTAAGCTGGGACGAGGCACTGGATTTCACCGCATCTAAGATGCAGGCCATAATTGACGAATATGGTCCTAACGCTGTCATGACCACCGGCTCTTCGCGAGGCGGCGGCAATGAGGCGAACTACGTCATGCAGAAGTTTACGCGTGCGTGCATCGGCACCCACAGCGTAGACAACTGCGCCCGTACTTGACACGGCCCTACTGTCCTCGGTCTGATGGACACGGTTGGTTCAGGTTGCATGTCATGCTCCATCCCCGGTATGGAGGATGCGGGCTGCATTTTCCTCTTCGGCTATAACCCTGCCGATTCGCACCCCATCGTCGCAAGGCGTATCGTGCGAGCCAAAGAAAAGGGTTGCAAGATCATCGTCGCCGATCCGCGCCATATCGAAACCGCGCGTATCGCCGATCTCTACCTTCCGATCAAGAACGGTTGCAACGTCGCGTTCCTCAACGCCTTTGCCAACTGCTTGGTCAACGATGGCCTCTACGACAAGGAATTCGTCGCCGAGCATACGAACGGCTTTGACGAGTGGTGGGAGACCATCAAGAACTACACTCCCGAATCCGTACAGGACATCACGGGTGTCGAGCCCGCGTTGATCCACCAAGCTGCCGAGATGTACGCCACGGCGAAGCCCTCTGCCATCATTGGCTGGGGTATGGGCGTATGCCAGCAGAAGCAGAACCTGAAGACGGTGCATACCATCGCCTCCATCGCCTGCGTTGCCGGCCAGATCGGCAAACCCAATTCCGGCCTCGCGCCCGTGCGTGGTCAGAACAACGTCCAGGGCTCCTGCGATATGGGCATGCTGCCCAACCTGTACCCTGGCTACCAAAAGGTCACCGACCCGGCAGTGCGTGCCAAGTTTGCCAAGGCTTGGGGCGTGCCCGAGGAAAAGCTCCCGCTCGAGGAGGGCTACAAGCTCACCGACCTGGGCCACCTGGTCGACGAGGGCAAGGTGCACTGCTTCTACAACTACGGCGAGGACCCGGTGCAGACCGAGCCCGATTCGGCCGGTATGCGCAAGACGCTCTCCGAGCTGGATCTGTTCATTTGCCAGGACATCTTTATGACGCAGACGACCATGCTCGCCGACGTCATCCTGCCTGCCACCTCTTGGGGCGAGCACGAGGGTGTCTTTACCGCATCCGACCGTAGCTTCCAGCACTTTGACGCGGCCGTTCCGCCCAAGGGCGAGTGCCGTCACGACTGGGAGATCTTCGCGGACCTGTCCACGCGTATGGGCTATCCCATGCACTACGACAACACCGAGCAGATCTGGAACGAGTGCATTAGCCTGTGCCCCAACTTTGTGGGCGCGACCTACGAGAAGATGGCTCCCGAGGGCGGCTACGCCCAGTGGCCCGTCAAGAGCACCGATGTGAATGACCACGGTACGCCCGACATGTTCGCTGGTGGCAAGTTCACCACCAAGGACGGCCGCGCCAACCTGATGGCGCACGACTGGGAGGCGCCCTCCGAGCTTCCCGACGATGAGTACCCGCTCATCCTGTGCACCGTCCGCGAGGTCGGCCACTACAGCTGCCGCTCGATGACCGGCAACTGCAAGACGCTGGCGCTGCTTGCCGACGAGCCCGGTTTTGTCCGCATGAATCCCGCGGACGCCCAGGCGCGCGGCATCAAGAATGGCGACATCGTCTCGATTCACAGCCGCCGCGGCCAGGTATACAGCCGTGCCGACGTGAGCGATCGTATCAACAAGGGCACGGTCTATATGACCTATCAGTGGTGGATCGGCAAGTGCAACGAGCTGACCATGCACAAGGTCGACCAGGTCTCGCATACGCCCGAGGACAAGTTCTCCGCCTGCCAGGTCGACGCCATTGCCGACCAGGTTTGGGCTGAGGGCGAGGTGGAGCGTCAGTACACCGAGCTCAAGCAGGCTCTGGTGGACGCCGCCGCTCCCCAGGACGTTGAGCCTGGCGCCGCCAAGTTCGACGATGAGACGCACGTGAACCAAATCGTGTAGTCCCGTTCTCGTTGGCTTTTTGGGCCGGGCGTCCCGTACGTTCGGGAGCCCGGCCCGTTATTTTGAAAGGAAGTGGGGATGAACCGCTTCATCGACATTAACCCGGAGAGGTGCATCGGCTGCGGAACATGCCAGTCCGCCTGTGCCGACGCCCACCGGATGCAGGGTCTTCAGGATACGCCGCGTCTGGCGCTCGTGAAGACCGGCGGTATTTCGGCCGCCCTTGCCTGCCACCATTGCGAGGGTGCCCCCTGCGCCGAGGTTTGCCCGGTGAATGCCATCGAGCACGATGGCGACCGCATCCACGTCAAGGAGCAGGAGTGCATCGGGTGCAGGCTGTGCGCCATCGCGTGCCCCTTCGGAGCCATCCATCCCGATGGCACGTCTATCGCCGGTGTCGCAGGCATGTGCGACCCGACGCCTTCGTATCCTAAGTCCCTGAGCAGCCTGCTTACGTGGGCTCCCGGCCAGTACACCTGCGCTGTCAAGTGCGACCTGTGCGCCTTCGATCCGGACGGCCCGCATTGTGTGGCGGCGTGCCCCACCAAGGCACTGACCGTCATGGGAGGCGCGGCCGATCGCGAGCTCGACGAGGCCAAGCGCCTGCGCTCGATCGAAAACGGTCCGGTCGTCGACGTTACCGCTGTGGCCCAGGGCCTGTCCGAGAAAGCAGAAGGGAGCGTAAACAATGGATAGCATGACGCTGTTTATCGCATCGCTTGCCGTCTCGTGCATCGGTGCGCTCGCCTCGGTTCTGCTGATCAAGGCCGATAACGCCGCCAAGACCGCCGGCTGCCTTATCGGCGCCGTCGCGGCCGTGCTGTCGTTCATCGCGGGCCTCGAGGCCGTGCTTGGCGACGTTTCGTCCCTCAACACGGTCTTCTTTTTCCCGTTCGCCCGTCTCGAGCTCTTGCTCAACGGCCTTGCTGGCCTGATCGTGGTCCTCATCTCAATCCTCGCCTTTGCGGGCTTCATCTACGGTCTGTCCTACTTCGATGAGTACCCGGGCAAGGTCGGGCGCGCCGGTTTCTTCATGAACACCTTCGTCGCCTCGATGATGCTCGTCATCACCGCCGACAACGTGTTCTGGTTCCTGGTCGCCTTTGAGCTCATGTCCCTTACGAGCTACTTCCTTGTCGTTATCGAGGAGAACAAGAACTCCATTAGGGGCGGTTGGCTCTACTTCGTCATCGCGCACGTGGGCTTTGTCCTTATCATGGCGAGCTTCCTGCTCATGACCAACGGCGTGGGCGGTTCCTTCAGCTTCAGTGATTTCCGTACGCATGACTTTGGACCCGCCGTCTCCTCCGCGTGCTTCGTCCTCGCGTTCTTCGGATTCGGCGCAAAGGCCGGTATCATCCCGCTGCACTCCTGGCTGCCCCAGGCGCACCCCGAGGCGCCGTCCAACGTGTCCGCCCTCATGTCCGGCGGCATGATCAAGATCGGCATCCTGGGAATCCTCAAGGTCGGTCTCGACCTGCTCGCGGGTTCGGGCGTCCAGCTCTGGTGGGGCCTCATGGTCCTGGTCTTTGGATCCATCTCGTCGGTCCTGGGCGTCGTCTACGCCCTCCACGAGCACGACATTAAGCGCCTGCTGGCCTACCACTCCGTCGAGAACATCGGCATCATCTTGCTCGGTGTCGGCGCGTCCATGACGGCGCACGCCCTGGGCAACGACGTCATCGCGACGATCGCGCTCATGGCCGCCCTCTACCACACGCTCAACCACGCCATGTTCAAGGGCGAGCTGTTCCTCGGCGCGGGCTCCCTGCTCTATGCCACGGGTACGCGCAACATGGAGAAGATGGGCGGCCTGTTCCGCCGTATGCCGGTCACGGCCGTCTGCTTCCTCATCGGTGCCCTTGCCATCTCGGCTATCCCGCCGCTCAACGGCTTCGTTTCCGAGTGGTTCACCTACCAGTCCCTGTTCAACATCTCGACGCTCTCCGACCCGGTCGTCATGGTGTTCGCCGTCGCCTCCGCGGCCGCCCTCGCCATCACCGGTGCCCTGGCCGTCACGTGCTTCGTGAAGGCCTACGGCGTCTCGTTCGCGAGCAGCCCTCGTTCCCAGGAGGCCGCGAACGCCAAGGAGTCCCCGGCTCCGATGTTGTTCTCGCAGATGCTCCTCGCGGCCATCTGCGTGGTGCTGGGAATCGGCTCTCCCGTCATCGCCCCGGTTCTGGGCGACGTCGCCCAGAGCGTGCTTGCCGGCTCCGCCGTCACAGCCACCTCGGGCGTGTCTCTGGTGAACGAGATTTCCGGTGCCGCCACCTCCACCCCCGCGATCGCCATCGCGCTCGTGGTCCTCACCGGCCTCGCGTTCGTGTTGAGGTCCTGCCTCGGCACCAAGGCCCCCGCTAAGAAGACCGACCCTTGGGCGTGCGGCTACGAGCCCAACGAGCACATGCCCGTCGTCGCCACGAGCTTCGCGTCAGACGTAGAGCTCTTCATGGGCCCGCTCTACACCCTGCGCGAGGTATGCACCAAGATCTGCTGGTCCATCGCGCACGTGTTCCAGAAGCTCACCGGTGTCGCCCAGGGCGTTGAGCCCCTGCCCGACCGCTTCCTGGTCGATGCACCGAGCGAGGGTGCCGATAAGCTGGCCGGCCTCGCCTCTAAGATCGAGGGCGGCAACTACTCCGTATACATCTGCTACATCGTCGCGGCGCTCGTGGTCTTCCTCGTGCTCGCCGTGGTCATGGTCTAGAGAGGGGAGAGGATATTATGAACATCGTTCTTGCGATGGCGCAGGGCCTCGTGGTCATGCTGGTCGCGCCCTTCTTCTCCGGCCTCGCCCGTGTGATTCGCGCGAAGATGCACAATCGCCGCGGTCCGTCCATCCTTCAGGATTACCGGGACCTCGCGAAGCTCATGGCGCGTCCCGAGTCCGTGAGTTCCGACTCGAGCTTCGTGCTGCGCATTATGCCGCCGCTGTTCCTCGCGGTGTCGTTTATGCTCGCCATGGGCCTGCCCTTGTTCACGCTCGAGAGCCCCATGCCCGTCTTTGGTGACGCCATCACCATCATGTACGCGCTCGCGCTGTCCCGCTTCTTCTTCGCGCTGTCCGGCGTGGATTCCTCCAACGCCTACGCGGGCTTCGGCGGTATCCGCGAGCTCCTCATGAGCGTGCTCATCGAGCCGTCCATGCTCATCGCGCTGTTCACCGTCGCCATCGTGTGCGGCTCCACGGACATTGCGACCATGGGTCAGCACATCGTTACGGGCAACGTCTCGAGCGTCGTCGCCGTCATCCTCGCCGGCGTCGCCTTCGCGGCCGCCTGTTACATGGAGCTCGGCAAGCTTCCGTTCGATCAGGCCGAAGCCGAGCAGGAGCTCCAGGAGGGCCCGCTCGCCGAGCTCTCCGGCCCGTCCCTGGCCATGATGAAGCTCGCCATGGGCATGAAGCAGGTCGTGGTCGTCGCTTGGTTCACCTCCATCTTCATCCCCTGGGGAGAGCCCGCGACCATCGGCGTCACCGCTCTCGTGGGCGCCGTCGTCTTCCTCGTCAAGTGCCTGGTCGATTTCGTCGTCTGCGGCATGCTCGAGAACTCCGTTTCCCGTTCGCGCTTCAAGGTGCTCGGTAACCAGACCTGGGCCGTCGTCGGCATCGCGGTCCTCGCGTTCGTCTTCGTCGTCGTAGGCGTGTAGGGAGAAGGGAGAAACTATGTCAATCGAATCGAGCTTGTCCCTCTTTGCCATGGTGGCGATCGCCGTCCCCATGCTGGGCTCCCTGCTCATCGTCATGCTGCCGCGTCCCTACGCTAAATGGATCTGCGCCTTTGCCGGCGGCATCGCCACGGTCGCTTCCGTTGGCTTGGCCGCGACGTTTGCCGGAAACGGCATGAACGCGGTCGATGTAACCTGGGCGAGTATGGGCCAGACCTTGGTCATGGGCTTCATATTCGACCGGATGAGCACGCTGCTCGCACCCGCGTTCGTCGCTATCGGCCTGCTCGTCGTCATCTATTCGTTCCCGTACATGAGCGATAAGAATAAGGAGCATCCCGACGCGCCCCGTCGTCGCTTCTACGTGTACTTCTCCACGTTCATCGGCGCCATGGCCGGTCTCGCCTACAGCTCCACCATCGTCGGCCAGCTCGTTTTCTTCGAGATCACCGGTGTGTGCTCCTGGGGCCTCATCAGCTACTACATGACGCCCACGGCCAAGAAGGCCGGTATGAAGGCGCTCATCATCACCCATATCGGCGCTCTGGGACTCTACATCGGCGCGGCCTTCCTGTTCGCCGGAACCGGCACGTTCGCGCTGAGCGCGATCTCCCAGCTCGATTCCGGTATGAAGACCGTCGTGCTGCTGCTCATCCTGTTCGCTGCTTGGGCCAAGTCCGCCCAGTTCCCGCTCTACATGTGGCTGCCCTCCGCAATGGAGGCCCCCACGCCCGTTTCCGCCTACCTTCATGGCGCGTCCATGGTTAAGGTCGGCGTGTGCGTGTTCGCCCGCGCTCTTGCGAGCGCCGGCGATATCCCCGAGATCGTCGGTTGGGTCGCCATCATCGACGCCGTCGTGACCATGCTCTTCGGCTTCCTCATGTACCTGCCCCAGAAGGATATGAAGCGCCTGCTCGCCTTCTCGACGATCGCGCAGCTCGCCTACGTGTTCTTCGGCCTGGGCCTCTCCGTGTTCGGAAGCCAGATGGCGTTTAACGGCGCCGTCGAGCACATCTTCAACCACGCGTTCACCAAGACCCTGTTCTTCCTCATCGCCGGCTCCCTCAGCTTCACGCTGGGAACCCGTATGCTGCCCAAGATCCAGGGCCTCATGAAGAAGTACCCGGTCACGGGCGTGGGCTTTGCGGTCGCCGCGACCGCTATCGCCGGCGTGCCCCCCATGAGCACGTTCTTTTCCAAGTTCCAGATCATTTCCGGTGGCTTCGCGGTTGGTGCTACCAACACGGTCATCTTCGTCCTCGTGTGCGTCATGGTCGTCGAGACCGTCGCCACCTTCGCATGGTTCCTGCGTTGGATGGGTAAGGTCCTGCCCGGTGAGCCGAGCGAGACCGTGGCCGCCGGCCAGCCCCTTCCGCGCGCCATGGCGTTCGTGTTCGTCGTCCTCATGATCATGGTCGTCGTCGCCGGTCCTCTGTCCTCTAGTTGGATGGGTTAGGAGGTAGGACATGGGTTATTCGTTAGTCAATATCCTGGGCGGTCTTCTGATCGTGACCTCCACCATGGTGGTCGTCTCGAAGACCATCCCGTCCGCCATCAAGTGGTACGCGATCCAGTCGGTTGTCCTGGTGGGCGTGCTGCTCACCCTGGGCCTCACCACCGGTGCCACCGAGCTTCTCATGTGGGCCGCGTCGGCCTTCGTCACCAAGGTGATCCTCGTTCCGTTCATTCTCAACCGTGCCTACAAGAAGATGGGTTCGCCTGCCGATAGCACGCTGACCTCCTCCATCAAGCCGGCCTGGACCATCATCCTCACCGGTCTGGAGGTGGCCGTCTGCTTCGCGGTGGTCACGCGCCTGAGCCTGCCCACCGCCGAGGTGGCCACTCCGGCCCTCGCCATCAGCTTCGCGCACTTCTTCGTCGGCCTCACGTGCATCATCTCCCAGCGCAACATCCTCAAGCAGATCTTCGGGTACTGCCTTATGGAGAACGGTAGCCACGTGACGCTCGCTCTGCTCGCGCCCACGGCCCCCGAGATCATCGAGATCGGCATCGCCACCGACGCCATCTTCGCCGTCATCATCATGTCCGCCGTCGTCGTGAGGATCTGGAACGACACCAAGTCGCTCGACTCCCACGACCTGACCGAATTGAAGGGGTAGGCCATGGATGTTTCAATGCTGACGGTCGCCCTGCTCGCTTGTCCTCTCGTGTTCTCCCTGATTATGGCTGCGCTCCCCAAGACGACGTCCTACAACGTCTTCGCGGGGCTCAACACCATCTCCGTCGCGGCGACCCTCGTCCTTTCGGTCGTCACCGCGGGAACCATGCTCTCGAGCGGGCAGAATATCGACGCTTTGGGCCTGTGGCTCCATCTCGATTCGCTCTCGTCGATCTTCGTCCTTCTGGTAGGCATCATCGGGTTCATCACCGGCGTGTACTCCATCTCCTATATCAAGATCGATATCGAGGAGAAGACCATGCCGGCCGAGCGCACCAAGCAGTACTACGCGCTGTTCAGCCTGTTCGTCTTCACGATGCTGCTCGCCTGCCTGTCCAACAACATCATCCTCACCTGGGCGGCGGTCGAGGCCACTACGCTGTCGACCGTGTTCCTCGTGGGCATCTACAAGAACAAGCAGGCGCTCGAGGCGTCTTGGAAGTACGCGATGGTCTGCACCGCCGGTGTGGCCTTCGGCCTGTTCGGCACGCTGCTCATCTACGCGAACGCCGCCGATATCATGCCCAACGCGCATGAGGCCGCCTTCCTCACCTCCATCATGCCCTACGCCGACCAGTTCGACCCGATGCTCGTGCGCCTCGCGTTCGCGTTCATCGTCATCGGCTTCGGCACCAAGGCGGGCCTGTTCCCCATGCACACCTGGCTGCCCGACGCGCACTCCCAGGCTCCGAGCCCGGTCTCCGCGCTGCTCTCGGGCGTGTTGCTCAAGTGCGCCATGCTGGTGATCATCCGCTTCTACTCCCTGTCCATCATCACGGTGGGCGACACCTATCCGCGAACGCTCCTGCTCATCCTGGGCACGCTGTCCATCCTGGTGGCTGCCCTGTGCATCTTCAAGCAGGACGATATCAAGCGCCGCTTCGCGTACTCCTCCGTCGACAACGTCGGCGTGGTCGCGCTGTGCCTGGGTATCGGTGGCCCGCTCGGTATCGCCGCCTGCCTGCTGCACTGCATCTTCCACGGCTTCACGAAGGCGCTCGCCTTCTGCATGGCCGGTAACATCCAGCACATCTACCACACCCGCGACCTGAACAAGATCAAGGGCGTCGTCGAGATCGCTCCCGTCACGGCAGCGCTCACCATCATCGCCCTGCTCGCGCTCGCCGCCTTCCCGCCGTTCGCCCTGTTCATCTCCGAGTTCCTCACCTTCGTGGCCGGCGTCCAGTCCGGTCCCATCTGGGTGGTCGTGCTCGTGGCCATTGGCCTCACCGGCGTGTACTTTGCCCTTACCGGCATCGCGCTCAAGTCCATCTTCGGCAAGGCGCCCGAGGGCATGAAGCGCCACGAGGTGCCCGCCCTCATGATCATCCCCGAGATCGCCCTCGCGATCGTGGTCATGTGGTTCGGTATCGCCACCCCGGTCGCCATCACGAGCGGCGTCGAGGATGCAACGTCCGTCGTTTTGAACCAGAGCGTCGAAGAGCTCCACGAGGCTCCTCTCTACCGCATGGTGTTCAGTTCCCAGACCAAGACAAGCGAGGTGAATTAGCACCATGGCAGAACCTGAAAAGA
Organism: Collinsella sp.; assembly: GCA_048489175.1. Classification (GTDB taxonomy): domain Bacteria; phylum Actinomycetota; class Coriobacteriia; order Coriobacteriales; family Coriobacteriaceae; genus Collinsella. The sequence goes on from DBFOIV010000079.1 coordinate 31,717, forward strand.
AGGACTACGCTCGTCGTTGCGAAAGCCACGTCGAGGCCCTGCGCGCCGCAGTGCCGGGCGCTATCGAGAAGGTTGAGTGGCAGTGCGAGGACCAGCTGACGATTACCGTCAAGCAGGACAAGCTGCCCGAGGCCGTCCACTACCTGTATTACGAGCGCTACGGCTGGATTCCTGTGATCATCGGCAACGACGAGCGCAGCCTGTGCGGCCGTTACGCCGTGTACTACGTCATCTCCATGGAGGGGGAGGACCCCGGCTGGGTGACCGTGCGCACCGAGGTCGATCCCGCCAAGATGACGTTCCCGTCCGTGACGCCGTTCGTCCCCGCCTGCGTGTGGGGCGAGCGCGAGCTGCGCGATATGTTTGGTCTGATTCCCGAGGGCCTGCCCGATCGTCGCCGCCTGGTGCTGCCCGATGACTGGCCCAGCGGTCTGTACCCGCTGCGCAAGGACTCCATGGACTACCGCTTCCGTCCCGCTCCCGCGAGCGACATGGAAAACTACGAGTTCTTGGCCGATACCAAGGGCAAGGAGACCACGCTCGTCCCCATGGGCCCGTTGCACATTACCTCCGACGAGCCTGGCCACTTCCGCCTGTTTGTCGAGGGCGAGACGATCGTCGACGCCGACTACCGTCTGTTCTACGTGCACCGCGGCATGGAGAAGGTTGCCGAGACGCGCCTGAACTATGACGCCGTGACGTTCCTCGCCGACCGCATCTGCGGCATCTGCGGCTGCGCCCACTCGGTGGCCTATGCCGAGGCCGTTGAGCGCGCCCAGGGCATTCATGTCCCGCCGCGCGCCCAGTACATCCGTGCCATCATGCTCGAGGTCGAGCGCCTGCACTCGCATCTGCTCAACATTGGCCTGGCATCGCACTACACGGGCTTCGACTCCGGCTTCCAGCAGTTCTTCCGCGTCCGCGAGAAGTCCATGGACCTGGCCGAGAAGCTTTCCGGTCACCGCAAGACCTACGGCCTCAACGTCATCGGCGGCGTGCGTCGCGACATTTTGGCCGAGCAGAAGCTCTCCACGCTCACGACCATCCACCAGCTGCGCTCCGAGGTTCAGGAACTCGTCGACGTCTTGCTCTCCACGCCCAACTTTATTGAGCGTACGAGCGGTATCGGCATCTTGGACCGCAAGATCGCACGCGACTTCTCGCCGGTCGGTCCGCTCATGCGTGGCTCGGGCTATGCCCGCGACGTTCGCTTTGACCATCCCTTCGACGGCTACGCCGATCCGGATGTTCAGAAGATGCACGCCGCCACGGCCGACACCTGCGATGCCTTCGGCCGTACCGCCGTCCGCATCCAGGAGGTCTACGATTCGATCGATATGATCGAGACCATGCTCGAGAACTGCCCGTCGGGTCCCATCCTTACCACGGATTGGGAGTACACCCCGCACAAGTACGCCATCGGCGCCACCGAGGCTCCGCGCGGTGAGGACGTGCACTGGGCCATGCTCGGCAACAACCAGAAGTGCTACCGCTGGCGCGCCAAGGCCGCCACGTACAGCAACTGGCCGGTCCTGCGCTACATGTTCCGCGGCAACACCGTGGGCGACGCGGCGCTGATCGTCGGTTCGCTCGACCCGTGCTACTCCTGCACCGACCGCGTGACGGTGACCGATGTCGCCGCCAAGCGCGACCACGTGCTCGACAAGGAGCAGTTCGAGAACGTCTGGCGCGACAAGTCGCCGCTTGCGGGCGAGGGCACCATGGCCGCTCCGCTCGATGAGGAGGCGCTCTAATATGCTGAAGCTTTGGAAGGTTAACGCCAAGGCCGGCGACGCGACGGTCAAGTACCCGTTTGCGCCGTTTCCCACCAACAAGGACATGCGCGGCAAGCCCGAGCACAACGCCGAGCTCTGCATCGCCTGCGGTGCCTGTGGCGTGGCATGCCCGGCCGATGCCATTCGCATGGACACCGACCTTGCGGCCGATACCATTACCTGGTCGATCGACTACGGCCGCTGCATCTTTTGCGGCCGCTGCGAGGAAGCCTGCCCCATGGAGGCCATCAAGCTCACCGAGGAGTTTGAGCTGGCCGTCATGAGCAAGGACGACCTCACCAGCAAGAGCGTCTATGCGCTCGAGCACTGCTCGCGTTGCGGCAAGCCGTTTGCCCCGCACAAGGAGATCGACTATGCCAAGCGCCTGCTGCAAAAGGCCGGCGGCATGGAGGCCGAGCAGGCCGCCCGCACCGTCGGTATGTGCCAGGAGTGCAAGCGCGAGCTCGACGCCCTGCGCGCCGCATCGGCCGTAAAGACCGGCAACGCACACGGCATGGCTGCCAACGAGACGCTTGCGTCCGGCGAGCCCCAGGGCCCCGGCATGGAGTATCTGGGCGGCCACGGCGTGAACCCGGAGTATATCGACCGCGAGCTTAACCCCGATGCGCCCGAGATTCCCGCCGGTCCGGCGCCGGTCGAGGGCATCATCATGGATTTTGAAATGAAGGAGGAGTAACCATGGCCGAACCCACGCTTTTGCCCGAGCGGCTTCAGTACCGCCCGACCAGGATCGAGCTCGACGAGAGCATCGAGAAGGCCAAGGCGACCCTTCTTAAGAAGATCAAGCGCTCGGTGTACGTCTACCGCGTTGACTGCGGCGGCTGCAACGGCTGCGAGATCGAGATCTTCGGTTCCATCACGCCCGTCTTTGACGTCGAGCGCTTTGGCATCAAGGTCGTGCCTTCGCCCCGTCACGCCGATGTGCTGCTGTACACCGGTGCCGTGACGCGTGCCATGCGCATGCCGGCCCTGCGCGCCTTTGAGGCCGCACCCGATCCCAAGATCGTGGTGTCCTATGGCGCGTGCGGCTGCACCGGCGGCATCTTCTACGACAACTACTGCGTCTGGGGCGGCACGGATAAGATTCTGCCGGTCGATGTCTACATCCCCGGCTGCCCGCCCAGCCCCGCGCAGACCGTCTACGGCTTTGCCATGGCGCTCGGTCTGCTGGACCAAAAGCTCCATGCCGAGACCACGGTGGAGGCCGCCGGCGAGCAGGCCGATATCCTGCACCCCGGCGTGCCGTACAAGCTGCGCGTTGCCATCGAGCGCGAGGCTCGCGCCATGAGCGGCTACCGTTACGGCCGCGACCTGGCCAACGAGTTTATGGATACGCTCGAGGGCGCGCCCAAGGGTGATATCCGAGGTGCCATGGCGCTGCTCATCGACAAGCAGGACGATCCGCGCCGCGTTGAGGTCTACTCGGCGCTGCAGGATCTGGTGCTGGCCGGAGGTCACTAGATGGAGCTCACGGACCGCTCTGGTTACTTTGCGGGCCCCGGTATGCTCGGCGGCTCCTTTGGCGATGCCTCGCGCGCAAGCGACGAGGCCGCCGAGGGCGTCGCCGACCCCTGCCTGGGCCATGCGCCCGACCAGGTGGTCTTCTATGAGCTCACGCGTAAGTTTGTGGAGACCGAGGAAGACGTTCCCCAGGAGGCCTGCGACGTGCTGTACTACACGCTCGCCGTGGGCCACCACACCGGCGTGCTCGATTGCTTTGAGCCGCGCCTGTCGGTGCCGGTGGATGTCTTCTATTCGCTCGTCGACGCGCTGCCGGAGGGGGAGGCCAAGACCAAGTTCGAGGCCATCCGCTCCTTTGGCGAGTGCCAGCTCGACAAGGCGGCGGTGCCGTCGCTGCTCGAGGCCTGCGACACGCTGCTCGACGAGCGCGGTTTTCGCGGCTCGGCCAAGGCCGGCATCTCGGTGTTCGACGACGACTTTGGCCTGCATGCCCAGCAGGTCGCGTTTCTGATGAAGTTCCGCGATCTGGTTGAGCGCGTGCGCGATGTGTCGGGCGTGTATCTGACGGGAAGGTTGCAGTAATGGGTCGCGTTGTGGATGGACGTGTGAACGGCGCCCCGTTTGCGGGTATCGTGCTCACGGCGGGAAGCGTGCTGCGTGCCGACGATGCCGCCGGCCCCGTGCTCTCTAAAAAGATGGAGGACGCGCCCATTGCCGGTTGGTACACCATCGACGGTGGCCAAACGCCCGAGGACGACATTATCGAGGTCAAGCGCGAGCGTCCGCCTCGCCTGGTCTTGGTCGATGCCGCCGACATGGCGCTGCCCGTCGGGTCTATCCGCCTGCTCGATAAGCGCGATGTGGCCCGCAAGTCGATGTTCACCACGCATTCGCTCCCTTTGTCGATTCTGATCGAAGAGATTGAGCAATCGTGTGATGATATCGTCTTCGTTGGGATTCAGCCGGGCGACACGGAGTTCTACAACCCCATGTCCCCGGAAGTCTTTGACGCCGTCGACGCCGTGTACGACGCCGTGGCCGCCAACGACTTTTCCCACTTTGTCCGCTTGGGGCAAGAGCAATAGGAGTGCTTGTCCCTGCTGATTAGGAAAGAAGTGATTGACATGGCAGATTCCAAGGTGGAGTACCCCGCTCCCGATTGCCTGGCACCCGCCGCGATCGAGGCCAAGACCGAGGCCGCCGGCGTGACCAAGGCCAACCTGCCGGTCTCAAAGGCCTTTCTGTTGGCAATGTTCGCCGGTGCGTTCATCGCCTTCGGCGGCCTGTTCTTTACCGTGTTTTTGAGCGACAGCACGCTGGGCTGGGGTGCCCAGCGCGTCGTGGGCGGTCTGTGCTTTTGCCTGGGCCTGGTGCTGGTGCTGGTGTGCGGCGCCGAGCTGTTTACCGGCAATTCGCTTATGGTCTGCGCGCTCAAGAGCAAAAAGATCACGCTGGTCCAGATGCTTAAGGCCTGGGTCGTCGTGTGGGTTGGCAATTTTGTCGGTGCTCTGTTCATCGTCTTTTTGGTGTACATGGCCGGCATCTATAAGCTCAACGGCGAGGCGGTCGCCAACTCCATGGTGAGCGTCGCCGCCGGCAAGGTGACGATCGACTGGGTGACGATCTTCTTCCGCGGCATCCTGTGCAACATCTTTGTGTGCCTGGCCGTGTGGATCGGTACCGCCGGTAAGACCGTGGTCGATAAGGTTGTGGGCATTCTGCTGCCCATCGCCGCCTTTGTGGCCTGCGGTTTTGAGCACTGCGTCGCCAACATGTACTTTTTGCCTATGGGTGCCGTGATGCACGCGTGCGGCTATGGTGCCGACGTCGCCGGCGCCGATGCGCTCAACGCTGCGGGCATTGCGTTTAACTTGTCCGCCGCCACGCTGGGCAACATCGTGGGCGGCGCGGTTCTGATCGCGCTCGGCTACTGGTTTGTCTACGCCAAGAAGTCCGAGGCGTAATAAGCTGGAATGACGTACGGGCCTCCCGAGGGGCGTTTGCCTTTTGGGAGGCTCTTCGTGTCTTGCTGCGGTAGATGCAGCGGGCTTTGCGTCGCGGCAGCTGGTGGCAGGGCTGTGGTGCGGCGGGGCATGAACCCCTGAGCTGGAAGGAATAATCGAGATGGCATCGAGAGCTATGCATGACGGTCGCTCCGTGGTGACGACATGCGGGGGATGCTATGCCGATTGCGCCTTTGCGGCACGCGTTGAGGACGGTCGCGTGGTGGCCGAGTTGCCGGTGCCGGGACATCCGTGCGCGGCGCGTGCCCTGTGCGCCCGCGGGCTCCATCGCCTGGCAATGCCGTTTGACGAGCGCGACCGGATTTTGCACCCCATGCGACGCCGCCGGGATGGCTCGGGGTTTGATGCGATTACCTGGGACGAGGCGTTTGCTCAGATTGCCGAGCGTCTTTTGGGAATTGTTGACGAGCGCGGGCCCCGTGCGCTGGGCATGACACTTGGTGTGCCCTCGTTCGACCGCTACTGGGCCTATCGCTTTATGCATGCGCTGGGCTCGCCCAACGTGTACGGTGCCGATGGCGCCTGCGAGGTAAGCAGACTTACCGGTTGGGAGCACAGCCTGGGCTATAGCCCCGCCTCCGACCTTGCGCATACCGACTGCATCATGTACCTGGGGCGTTCCATTGTCGATTCGTCGACGATGGGGGCCGTTGACGCGCTCAACGATGCGCGCCGGCGCGGGGCGAAGATCATCGTGGTCGACCCTCGGCGCAGCGGCTCGGCCGCGCTTGCCGACCGCTGGCTGCGCATGCGCCCGGGCTGTGACCTGGCCTTGCTGCTGGGCATCGCCCACGTGCTGATTGCCGAGGACTTGTACGACCACGAGTTCGTGGACCGCTATACCACGGGTTTTGACGAGCTGGCGCAGGCGGCCCGTGCTTGGACGCCCGAGTGGGCCGAGTCGATGTGCGACGTGCCGGCCGCAGAGATTGTCGCCACGGCGCGCGATCTAGCTGCCGCCGCGCCTGCCGCTGTGGTGGATGCGGGCTTTCATGGCGGCATCGGTATCGCGTATGCCAATAGCACCCAGACCGCGCGCGCTATTTGCTTGGTCGATGTGCTGCTGGGCTGCATCGGGCATGAGGGCGGTGCGCTCAATCCGCCCACGCCGCTTGTGTTGGGCGATCTCGATCCCGCACGCTTTGCGACGCCGCCGGTGCCGCGCAGGCCCAAGCTGGGGTCCGAGCGTTATCCACTGGTCGATCCGGTGCGCGGCCTGTGCACGACTATCGGTCAGTCTATTCTGGCCGGCGATTTGCGTGGGCTGATCGTTTACGCCAGCAATCCCGGTGCGGGCTATGGCAATGCACAGGCTTGGTTGGGTATTTTGCAGCAGCTCGACTTGCTTGTGACGATTGATATTCGTTGGTCCGAGACGGCGCGTGCTTCTGACTTCGTGCTGCCCGACGTGACGTATCTGGAGGCCGACCGCGGTGTGGGCACGGTCGTGGGCGTCAACGATTCGCGCGTGTTCTACCGTAACGCCGTGCTGCCCGTGCAGCATGACGGCACACGTCCCGGTCGGGAGATTTTTGCCGGTCTGGCGCAGGCGTGTGGCGTGGGCGAGTATTTCCAGTTTACGTCTGACGATCTGACGGCTGCCCAGGTGGCGCCTTTTGGGATCGATCTGGACGAGCTCAAGGAGCGCGGCTGGGCCGATACGGGCGTGGCGCTGCCGTCGCGCACGGTTGAGCCGGTGATTCCGCTTGCCGGCGGCAAAATTGCGCTGGCAAGCGACGTATGGGAACGAGTCGGCATGGGTCGTGTGCCCGACTGGATTGCGCCCATGGTGGAGCCCGGCCCGGGGATGTTTCGCCTCATTAGTGGCAACCGTCCCTTTGAGTCGCACACCTCGCGCAGGCTTGCGGCTCAAGGTGCCGCCGAGGCTGGATCGGACCTGGATGCCGTGCAGATGAATGCCGATGCTGCTGCGCACATGGGCATCGCCGACGGCGAGATCGTCGAGCTCGTGAGCGATATGGGCCGCGACCGCGTGCGCGTGGAGACGACGCCCTATCTGCATCCGGCGTGCATCTTCACCTCGGCCGCTCCCGGCGGACGCGCATTTGGTGCTGAGAGTGGTGGCCGGCAGGCCCTGGGCGTCGGTCCGCTCGACCACACGCCGCTGCGCTGGGACCCGTTGACGGGTGCCGCACTCACCCAAGAAAACGCCGTTCGCGTGGAAAAGATCGCGGCGCGCGAGGATAATGACGAGTAATTGACTCAGCTGATGTATTCGACTGATCCACGTTTCATTTGAAAGGCTGCACATGAGCGATAGCCAGAACATGTCCGATGAGGTGCGCGCCCGCCTGCGCGCCATCCCTTCCGTCAACGAGCTGCTTGCCGAGTGGCCGGTGGTGAAGGCGGCGGGGGAGACCTGCGACGCGGTGGTCCATGCCGCCGTCACGGCCGAGCTCGACGAGGAGCGCGCCGCCATTCGCGCCGGTGTCGCCCCGCGCTCTAAGCGCGAGCTGGCCTCGGCCATCGAGTGGCGCGCGCATCGCTCCGCGCTGCCGAGCTTGCGTCCCGCCGTCAACGCCACGGGTGTGGTTATCCATACCAACCTGGGTCGCGCCCCGCTCGCGGAGTCGGCTGCCAAGGCCGTGGCCGAGGTTGCGCGCGGCTACAGCACGCTTGAGTACAGCGTGGACACCTGCTCGCGCGGGTCGCGCAAGGAACATGCCGCGCAGCTCATCCGCTCGCTTACCGGTGCCGAGGACGCGCTGGTCGTCAACAACAACGCGGCGGCCGTGCTACTGGTGTTGGCAACCCATGCCGCGGGCAAGGAAGTCATCGTCAGCCGCGGCGAGCTTGTCGAGATCGGCGGCAGCTTCCGTATCCCCGATGTTATGGAGGCCTCGGGTGCCAAGCTCGTTGAGGTCGGGGCCACCAACCGCACGCATTTGAGCGACTACGAGCGCGCCATCACGCCCGATACGGCGATGATCCTCAAGGTCCATCCTTCCAACTATCGCATCGAGGGTTTCCACGAGGAAGTGAGCTCAAAGGAGCTCGCCGCGCTGGCCCGTAAGCACGGCCTGCTGTTCTACGAGGACCAGGGATCGGGCGCGCTGTTGCCCGACGACATCTTGGTACACGGCGGCGAGGAGCCCACGCCGGCTTCGGTCGCGGCGGGGCTCGATATCGTGTCATGCTCGGGCGATAAGCTGCTCGGTGCCGCACAGGCGGGCATTATCATGGGCCGTCGCGATCTGGTCCAGGCCTGTGGGTCGCATCCGCTTATGCGCGCCCTGCGTCCGGGAAAGCTCGCACTGGCGGCGCTCGAGGCTACACTGCGCATTTACATGGATGGGGCGGATGTGGCCCATCGTGAGGTGCCGGTGCTCAACATGCTCACGCTTTCGCAGGCTCATCTGAAGCGTCGCGCACGCAAGCTGCGCGAGCTGATGACGGCAGGCCTCGATAAGGCTGGTTGCCCGTGTGCCGTGCAGGTGGAAATCGTCGAGGAGTCGTCGACCCCCGGTGGTGGCTCGCTGCCTACCGTCGAGCTGCCCACGATGTGCGTGGCCGTCTGCCCGGTCGACGGGTGCCTGTCCCTCGACGCGCTCAAGCGCTCGCTCGTCCAAGATTTCGATACGCCGGTCGTCACGCGCGCCTCGCACGACCGCATTTTGTTTGATGTGCGCACACTCGTGGGCGACCGCGATATCGAGACGGCGGCATCGACGCTCGTCGCGTGCGTTGAGAAGGCGGTTGCACGATGAGTGAGGTTCAAGCGCTGGTGGAGTGTCCCGTTATCGTTGGCACGGCGGGCCACGTCGACCACGGTAAGTCGGCACTGATCGAGGCGTTGACCGGCAAGAATCCCGACCGTCTGGAGGTTGAGCGCCGTCGTGGTATGACCGTGGAGCTGGGCTTTGGCGAGCTGGCGCTGCCGAGTGGCAAGATCGTCGGCCTGGTCGACGTGCCGGGCCACGCGCATTACTTGCGCGCCATGGTGCAGGGTGCCACGGGTATCGACGTGGCCGTGCTGGTGGTTTCGGCCGTCGAGGGCGTGATGCCGCAGACCCGCGAGCACGTGCATGCGCTAGAGCTGCTGGGCGTTACGCATATGGTGGTCGCGCTGACGATGTGCGACCTGGCCGATAGCGAAATGATTGAGTTGGCCGAGCTCGACGTGGACGATTTTCTTTCGGATACCGTGTTTGCCGACGCACCGATGGTGCCGGTGTCGTCCAAGACCGGCGCGGGGATCGATGACCTGCTGGCTGCGCTCGACGAGCAGGTTGCCGCTTGCTGGGATGCCTGCCGTGCCCGTGGCGAGCTCACCGATGCCGCACCGCGTCTGCCCATCGACCGCTGCTTTACGATCAAGGGCGCCGGTACCGTGGTGACGGGAACGTTGCACGATGCGCCCGTCGCGGTGGGCGATGAGCTCGTCGCGCTGCCGTCGCGTACGGTCTGTCGCGTGCGCGGGATTCAGGTGCATGGCGATACGCCGCGAGCGCTGCCCGGTCAGCGTGTGGCGCTCAACTTGGTGGGCGATGCCGTCGCCTCGCTCGATCGTGGTGAGATGCTCGGCGTGGCGGGCCGCTTTGGTCAGACTATGCGCTTTATGATGGCGTTTACGTATTTGGGTCGCGAGGGAGCCAAGCCGCGTGTGCTCGAGTCGGGTGCGCGTGTGCACGTGATGGCGGGTACGGCCGAGGTCGTCGGTCGCATCATGTTCATGGAGGGTGAGGCCCCCATGGCGGTGGGCGAGACCCGTAATGTTCAGGTGCGCTTGGAAAACTCGCTGCCGCTACGTGCCGGGGACCATGTCGTGGTGCTGTCCTATTCGCCCGTGATGCTCATTGGCGGCGGGCGCGTGCTGCTTTCGCGCTGCCGTCGCTCGCGCGAGCTTGCCGAAGGAGAGCGTGCGCTGTATGCGGCGCTCGAGTCCGGCGATATCGCGGGCGGTGTGGGCGCATGGCTGGTGCTGCAGACGCTGCCGGTTACGGCGGTTGATGTTGCCGCGGCTTTGGATCTTGGCGTCGGCGAGGTCGATACCGCACTGCGCGGGTTGGTGGCGCAGGGCGCTGCTTGCGCGCTTGCTGGCTCGGATGGCTCGCTGTATGCAGATTCTTCCTCGCTCGACGCCGCGATGGATGCACTGGCGGCGACCCTGTCGGCCATGCACGCGGCGGCTCCCAAGGAGACGGGCTTTACGCCCGGCGCCGTTGCCCATGCTGCGTGGCCTGCCGCTGATGAAGGCGTTGCCGCAGCTCTGATTGCCGAGGGCTGCTCGCGTGGCGTGTGCGCCGCCGAGGGCGCCGAGGTATTCGACCCGCACTCCGCTGCCGCCGCGGCGCGCGTGGTGCGCGAGGCCTGCGAACGTATCGTTGCCTTGCTGGACGAAGCCGGCCTCGATGCACCGATATTGCCCGAGGTGGGCGAGCAGTTGCAGCTCGATCGCGACACCATGACGCGTGCCCTGCGCGAGCTTTCGCTCAATCGCTCGATCGTTAAGGTCGAGCGCGACGTTGCCCTGTCTGCTGCCGCCGAGGCCCATGCGCGTGAGCTCGTCGCCGCCGCCATCGAGGCAGCCGGCGGCGCAGCCACCACGAGCGTGCTGCGTGAGGCCCTGGGCGTGTCGCGCAAACGCGCCATCAGCATCTTGGAGCACCTGGATGCCGTGCGCTTTACGGTGCTCGACAAGGATGCCGGCGGCCTGCGCTCCCTGCGCTAGATCGGCCTCCCCGCCCCACCTCCTCAGTTGCGGTGAAATAGTTCCTATTTTTGGGGTCTTGCAGCCTAATCAAGAACTATTCCACCGCAACTTCTTGCTCGTCTTTTTGGGATGGAGCCCGCTCGGTTTGGTAAAATACCGCCGCACTTGGGAACGGATGGGCTCCGGTGGGCTCCGCGGTCCTCAAAACCGTTGCGAGGCGTGCAAAACGTCTTGGATGTGTTCGATTCACATACGTTCCCGCCATACGCTACCAGCGCTTTTGTGCTCGCGGTCTTGCTGCGTGCCGCAAAGGCGCTGTTTTGTTTTTGCACGAGCTTTTCGTAGCGCCGCTATTTCTGCGGCGGTATTTGGCTTCGTGTGTCGGGTTTCGAGCATGCCGATGGAGGTGTTTTGCCGTATGACTACCGTAAGACGGGCCGATCTTTCTTGTGTCGTCCAGGCGGGCGGGCTGTCCTCACGCATGGGCTGCGATAAGGCACGCATGGCGTTTTGCGGCGAGCCGCTCATCGAGCGCGTGCTGGGTCGGCTGGCGCCAGTTGCCGGCGAGTTAGTCGTGACGACGTCGCGTCCCAGCGAGCTTGCCTACCTTGAGGAGTGCGCGTTTGGCGGCTTGGTGCCCCGTGTGGTGGCGGACCTTGAAGGGTCGGCGGGCGCCATGCGCGGCATCGCGAGCTCGTTGGCCGCGGCCCGATTGCCGCTCGTGGCGATCGTCGCCTGCGATATGCCGTTTGTCTCGCCGGAACTTATCGGCGCGCTTGCCGATTGTGTTGAGGCCGAGGCGCTCGACGTGTGCGTGCCGTGCGAGGAGCGGGGGATTGAGCCGCTTTGCGCCGTCTGGCGCCGTGACGCGTGTGCGCCGGTTGCCCATGAGCTGCTCGCCTGCGACCGCCAGCGCATTCGCTGCCTGATCAATCGCGTTCAGGCTGGTTATATGGACGAGCCTCAGATTGTCGCGGTCGCAGGCTCGACGCTCTGCTTCGAGAACGTCAATACACCCGAGGAGTTTGCGGCAGCCGAGTTGCTTGCCTAGACGATTGGAGTTGCCATGTCTCACGATATTTGTCCCGACACGGGAGAGCCTTGCACTTGCGATGATTCCGAGCCCTGTACCTGCGGCTGCGGTGGCTGTGGACATACTGCGGAAGAGGAAGCGGCCGCCGCGGCGTATCGTGAGGCACACCGCGAAGGCCCATCCGGTGATGCCCTCGACCACGAGCGCAAGATTATCGTTTCGTTCGACAGCACCTTCGATGTGATGGAATGCGAGCAGCTGTGCCTGGATGCCGGTGTGCCCGGGCGCATTATGCCTTTGCCCGGTTCCATCACCGCCGGCTGCGGGCTGTGCTGGGCCATGCCGTTCTCGGGCGATGCCCTCGCCGCCTTCCGCGCTGCCACCGAAGGCCGCATAACCCCTGCCGACTACCACCAGCTCGTCCTCTAACCACCACACCACCACATTGGGGACAGGCACCTTTGTTGTGGTTTGGAACACGTGGACGAAACAGGTTTGAAACACAGGTTTTGCACGTCAGGCACTCAAAAACGCTTCTACCTGCATCGTAATCAAAACGAAACATCTGCTCGTCGGCTTATGCGAAACTTTGCTGCAACAGTGCGATATTATCCATACTCGATAAAGCTCGCGGCGCATGGGGCGCCTCGAACGACACTTTTCTTTTCCATCAATTGGAGGAAGCATGAGCTACACGCAGAAAGTTCTCGAAGAGCTCAAGGCCCGCTATCCCGAGCAGCCTGAGTTCATCCAGGCCGCGACTGAGATTCTCGGCACCATCCAGCCGGCGCTCGACGCCCATCCCGAGTACGAGGAGGCCGCCCTGCTTGAGCGCCTCGTCGAGCCCGAGCGCATCGTCATGTTCCGTGTTCCCTGGGTCGACGACCAGGGCAAGGTTCAGGTCAACCGCGGTTACCGCGTCGAGTTCAACTCTGCCATTGGACCCTACAAGGGCGGCCTGCGCTTTAACCCGACGGTCACCCTGGGTATGCTCAAGTTCCTGGGTCTGGAGCAGATCCTCAAGAACAGCCTGACCACCCTTCCCATGGGCGGCGGCAAGGGCGGCTCCGACTTTGACCCCAAGGGCAAGTCCAACAACGAGATCATGCACTTCTGCCAGTCCTTCATGACCGAGCTCTATCGCCACATTGGCCCCAACACCGACGTTCCCGCCGGCGACCTGGGCGTTGGCGGCCGCGAGGTTGCCTACCTGTTCGGTCAGTACAAGCGCCTGACCAACGAGTGGACCGGCGTTCTTACCGGCAAGGGCCTCTCCTTTGGCGGCTCGCTCGCCCGTACCGAGGCCACCGGTTACGGTCTGGCCTACTTTGTGGACGAGTACCTTAAGAGCCGCGGCGACTCCTTCGAGGGCAAGAACGTCGTCGTTCACGGCTCCGGCAACGTCGCTATCTACGCGGTCCAGAAGGTCACTCAGCTCGGCGGCAAGGTGCTCGTCTGCTCCGATACCCACGGCTGGGTCGAGGATCCCGACGGCATCGACTACACCGTTCTCGAGCACATCTACAACAAGAAGCGCTCTGGCCACGACAAGGGCGTTACGCTCGCCATGTACGTTGACGAGAAGCCCAACGCCGTGTGGCACGAGGGCGACGGCCGCGGCGTTTGGCAGCTGCCCTGCGACATCGCGCTGCCCTGCGCTCGCGAGAACACGCTGCTGCTCGAGGATGCCCAGGCGCTCGTCGCCAACGGCTGCAAGGTGGTCGGCGAGGGCGCGAACATGCCCACGACCATCGAGGCCACGACCTACTTCCAGGAGAACGGCGTTGCCTTTATGCCTGGTAAGGCTGCCAACGCCGGTGGCGTGCTCGTGTCCGGCCTGGAGATGAGCCAGAACGCCGAGCACCTGTCCTGGACCTTCGAGGAGGTCGACGGCAAGCTCGAGCAGCTCATGCGCGGCATGTTCCACAACGTGGACGACACCGCCAAGGAGTACGGCCAGGAGGGCAACTTTGTCATGGGCGCCAACATCGCCGGCTTCCTGAAGGTCGCCGACGCCATGCTCGCCCAGGGCGTCTGCTAAATCTTCGCTCGACATAGCCTGTGATGAGGCTCCCAGCCATTCCGGCTGGGAGCCTTTTCTATCCCGGAGGACTCCTCATAACTTGCGGTGATATACGGACTGTTTAGCGTCCCAGAACGGCTAATCAGTCCGTATATCACCGCAAGTTATGGATGGGTGGGTGGATTTTGTCCTAAAACGGTGTGCGGCTCCTCGTTTGGTACACTTAAAAGTACTGGACAAGTGAAGAGATGGGGGAGAACGTGCTCAAGTTCGGTACCTACGTCCGTGTTGGAAACGCGGCCGAAGCCTATGAGCTCTTGCAGAAGAACCGCAACAACAAGATTGTGGGCGGCGGCATCTGGATGCGCCTGGGTTCGCGTCGCGTGGCGACGGCGATTGACCTTTCGGCCTGCGGACTCGATCAGATCGAGGAGACCGAGACCGAGTTTCGCATCGGCGCCATGTGCACCCTGCGCCAGCTCGAGCGCCATGCCGGGCTCAACGCGCTTGTCAACAACGTCTTTGAGTTCGCCGTCCACGATATCGTGGGCGTGCAGCTGCGCAACACCGCCACGGTGGGCGGCAGCATCTACGGTCGCTTTGGCTTCTCGGACGTGCTCTCCGCCTTCCTCGCTCTTGATTCCTATGTTGAGCTGACGGGCGCCGGCCGCGTGCCGCTCGCGGAGTTCGTTGACATGGGCTACGTGCGCGATGTTATTGAGCATGTCGTGGTCGTCAAGCGCGATTACCGCGCGAGCTACGAGGCCGTGCGCAAGGCTGCGACCGACTTCCCCTCGCTCAACGTCACCGCCGCCTGGTGGGACGGCTCCTGGCACGTCACCGTGGGCGCCCGCCCGCTGCGCGCGACCCTGCTGCAGGGCGAGGCATGTGGCCTGGTGAGCGAGCAGCCTTCCGAGGACGAGCTACGCACACTGGCCGTATCCGTGCGTGCCCTGAGCTACGGCACCAACCTGTGGGGCTCGGCTGAGTACCGCCGTCGCATCTCGGCGCCGCTTGCCGTGCAGGCCGTGCGCCGCGCCGCCGGCATCGAGCTTTCGGCCGCGCTTGCCCGCGAGCTCGAGACCGTGCAGGTCCCCAAGTTTGCCACGGACGAGTATTCCTGCCGCCGCGTGCCCGGCGTCGATTCTAGCGAGGTGCGCTAATGGCTGCCAAACTCATCGATCTTTCCTTTACGCTCAACGGCCGCAAGGTCAAGGTTCAGATTGCCCCCGACACCATGCTCTTTGCGCTGCTGCGCGAGCAGGGCTGCGCGTCGGTGCGCTGCGCCTGCGAGACCACCAACTGCGGTCTGTGCACGGTGTGGCTCGACGGCGACCCGGTGCTGAGCTGCTCGGTTCCCGCCGCTCGCGTCGAGGGCCGCTCCATCACCACGCTCGAGGGCCTTAAGGCCGAGTCCGAGGCGCTCGCCCGTGCGATGGCTGCCGAAGGCGCCGAGCAGTGCGGTTTTTGCGCCCCCGGTCTTATCATGAACGTGCTGGCGCTTGCCCGCGCCGCCAAGGAGGACCCGAGCCTCGTCGCCACGCGCGAGGAGCTCTCGCGCCAGCTCGCCGGCAACCTCTGCCGTTGCAGCGGCTACGAGAGCCAGCTGCGCGCCATCGTGCGCTTCCTCAACGAGTCCGGCGTGCAGGTGGGCTTTGAGATGCCTGAGCTGCCCGTCAACGAGACGAGCTCCGACGGTGTCGCGTACAAGCAGATCACCAAGAAGCAGCCCAAGAAGGACTCGAAGGCCCTGCTCGAGGGTCGTCCCGTCTACACGGGCGACCTGGTACCCGCCGGCGCACTCATCGTCAAACTCAAGCGCAGCCCGTATGCCCGCGCAAAGATCCGCTCCATCGATACGTCGCGCGCCCTGAAGGTGCCCGGTGTGGTGGGCGTCTACACCTACGAGGACGTGCCCCAGCGCCGCTTTACCATCGCCGGCCAGAGCTATCCGCAGCCGAGTCCTTACGACCGCTTGATTCTCGAGAACCTCGTCCGTTACCAAAACGAGGAGGTGGCGATCGTCGCCGCCGAGACTGAGGAGGCCGCCGACAAGGCACTCAAGCTCATCAAGGTCGACTATGAGGTGCTCGAGCCGCTGCTCGACTTTACCCAGGCGCTCGATAACGACATCGTGGTCCACCCCGAGGGCGACGTGACCTTTATGTTCCCGCAGGGCGGCGATGTTCCGCGCAACCTGGTGTGCAGCGGTACCAGCGATTTTGGCGACTTGGACGAGGCCTTCGCCCAGAGCGACATCGTCTTTGAGCGCACCTACACCAGCCAGGCCACGCAGACCGCGCCCATGGAAACTTTCCGCGCCTTCGCGACGACCGACGCGTTTGGGCGTATCTCGGTGACCACCTCCACGCAGGTGCCCTTCCACGTGCGCCGCATGGTCGCTCAGTCGCTCGATATCCCGCAGTCGCAGGTGCAGGTCATTAAGCCGCGCATCGGCGGTGGCTTTGGCTCCAAGCAGACGGGCTGCTGCGAGATCTTCGTTGCGTTCGTCACCCAGCAGACCGGCCGTCCGAGCTACTGCTGCTACTCCCGCGAGGAGACCATCACCGCGGGCAACTCGCGCCATCAGATGCAGATGACCGTCAAGCTGGGCGCCATGAACGACGGCACCATCACGGCCATCGACTTGCATACGCTGTCCAACGCCGGCGCGTATGGCGAGCATGCCACCACGACGATCGGCCTTTCGGGCCACAAGAGCCTGCCTATTTACAACCATGTGAAGGCGAGCCGCTTTAGCTGGGACGCCGTCTACACCAACACCAACCGCGGCGGCGCGTATCGCGGCTACGGTGCCACCCAGGGCCAGTTTGCCGTGGAGAGCGCCGTCAACGAGCTCGCCGACATGCTGCACATGGACCCCGCCGACCTGCGCCTTAAGAACATCGTGCGCGAGGGCGAGATCATGCCGCAGTACTACAACGAGAAGCTCAACGCCTGCGCGCTCGACCGCTGCCTGCTACGCGCAATGGACATGATCGGTTGGCGCGACAAGCCACTAGCCGTCGACCTGGGCGACCGCGTGCGTGCTCTGGGCTGTGCGCTCACCATGCAGGGCTCGGGCATCTCCAATGTCGACATCGCCGGCATCGACATGCGCCTGGAAGAGGACGGCTTCATTACCATCGGCACCGGCGCCACCGATAACGGCATGGGCGTCGACACGATCCTGGCGCAGATTGCCGCCGAGGAGCTGGGCGTGGAGAGTTCGTTGATCGTGGTGCGCGGCGTGGACACCGACGTGTCGCCGTTCGATGCCGGCTCGTACGCGAGTTCGGGCACGTACGTGACAGGTCTGGCAGCCAAGAACGCCGCGACCGAGCTGCGTGAGAAGATCTGCGCCAAGGCCGCCCAGATGTGGGACGTGGACGCCGCCGATGTGGTCTTCGATGGCCAGTACGTGCGCCTGTCCGACGAGCGTGCCGCGCGCGAGCAGAACCGCTACCTCACGCTGCGCGACTTTGCCAACCTGTGCGTAAAGAACATCGCGGGCGGTGACGCGCTCACCTCGCATGCCTCTGCCTGCCTGCCCGTTTCGCCTCCGCCGTTTATGGCTGGCATTGCCGAGGTCGAGGTCGACAAGGCCACCGGCAAGGTGACCGTGGTGGACTACGCGGCGGCTGTGGACTGCGGCACCGTGATCAACGAGGCGCTCGCGCGCGTCCAGGCCGAGGGCGGCATTGCCCAGGGTATCGGCCACGCGCTCTACGAGATCGTCGAGCATGATGATCGCGGCCGCCTGCGTACCGGCAACTTTATGAGCTACAAGCTGCCCACGCGCCTGGATATCGGCAGCATTCGCGTGGCCTTTGAGCCGAGCTACGAGCCGACGGGCCCGTTTGGCGCCAAGTCGATCGGCGAGGTCGTCATCAACACGCCGCTCGCCGCCGTTGCCTCGGCCGTCGCGCACGCCACCGGCCACCAGATCCGCTCGCTGCC
>DBFOIV010000080.1:0-3659 GCA_048489175.1 Collinsella sp.
CCCAGTCTCAGCCTGCCGTCTTGTCCTGCAAGCTCCCCGTTTATGTAATGGGCTCAAGTATAGCTCGAATGGGTACGATTGGCCTAACGAGCGTGCCTGTGGGGAGGCGTACATGGAAGACAAGCATCTATATCGAGAGACGCAATGGGATGTATCGGCCGAGGAAAGCCGTGCGCACCATGGGTTGGTCGCGATTGGTTTTGCGGTGCTTGCCGTGCTGGTGATTGCCTTTTGTATTTGGACGTTCGGCGGTCGTGGCGGCGCCGCCTGGGAGTTTGAAGCCGACGAGGGCCTGCCGATTATGACCATGAAAGTTTCTGGTGGCAACACGGTTGCCGCACCCGGCGACTATTGGTATCCGTGCGACGAGTTTGTGCAGCTGCAGCTGAGCGGCGGGTCTATTCCTGGCGAGGAAATCGAACGCGTGACGTTTGATGCGGCAATCAAAACACTCACGGTGAAGCTCAAAGATCAAGGGGGCGTGCCCACGACCATGGATATCGCTCTGACGGAGTGGCGTCTGGAACCTCCGTCGGGCGTTACGGTATCCGACGTAGAGCACGTTAAGATTACCTACCAAGATGGCTCGACGAGCGAGATTGCAAAGGCCGATGGCTTGGCGGAGTAATGGGGTGTTTGGAAACGGCGGGCCTATTGTGCCTGCGCGTTCATGAAAACCAGGGTGTTTTTGTCTGAAAGCTCGGGGATGTGCCGATAGCCGATATTGAATGCGGTAAGTTCGCTTGCATCCTCGAGCTTGTTTTCTGCCATCCACCGCACCATGGAGCCGCGCGCCTTTTTGCTGGCGGTCGACTGTTGGATGGGCTTCCCGTTGCGGATACCCTCGCCAAAGAGGCACGTGACGGCTGTGGCGTCGCCCGCGAGGTGGGGCAGAACGGCTTTGGCATACTCTACGCTGGCGAGGTTGACGATCGTGGTGTTTGAACCTGCCGGGGCGATAACCCGCGCGAGCTTGTCGCTCCAAAACGCGTAGAGGTCTCGGGCATCGTCAACGGCGAGCTTCGCACCCATCTCCAGCCGATACGGTTCGACGGCATGAAAGGGGCGTACGCATCCGTAAAGGCCCGAGAGGATCCACAGATGGTCTTGCAGCCATGCGAGCTGCGCGGCATCCATCACCTCGGGTGCCATGCTCTGGTATTGAATGCCGTGATAGGACATGACGGCGGGGGAGGTATTGCGGGCGATATCGGGATTGTCGAGGTCGCCGTTTTCCAAGATGGGCTCGAACTCATGCAGGGTGTTGAGGCAAGGCCCCAGCAGTTTGTCACTCACGTTCCACAGCGCCTGCAGGCCGCCGCTGCCTTCATTCCGCTCGATATCTAGCAGTGCGCGGTGGAGGCGAGCCGTCTCGCGCACAAAGGGTGGGATGCTCAGGACTTCAAAAGCATCTTGGGCCGCGCGCATCTGCTTGGCGGGCGAAATGATGACCTGCAGCATGAACTCTCCTCTGCCAAAAAAGAAATTGCGGTGGAATACGGTCTGTTTTGGCCGTTTATGGGCCAGTTTAGTCCGTATTTCACCGCAACTGATGAAGGGTTGGTTAGGCTCGCTCGATGAAGGCCTTGTAGCCGCGGTAGGCCTCGTAGATGTCGGCCTTGTTGGCGACCTCCCACAGGGCGTGCATGGACAGGACGGCAACGCCGGAGTCGATGACGTTCATGCCGTACTTGGCCATGATGTAGGCGATGGTGCCGCCGCCGCCCGCGTTGACGCGACCGAGCTCACAGGTCTGGAAGTCCACGCCGGCCTCGTCCATGATGTCGCGGACGAGGGCCACGTACTCGGCGTCGGCGTCGTTGGAGCCGCCCTTGCCGCGGCTGCCCGTGTACTTGTTAAAGCACAGGCCGCGACCCATAAAGGCGGCGTTTTTGGTCTCGAACTTGCCGGCATAGCCCGGGTCGAAGCCGGCGGACACGTCGGAGGAGAGCATGCGGCTGCGGGCGAGTGCGCGGCGCAGGGCCAGCGGGCTATCTTCGCCGGCGAGCGTCATGATCTCGGCGACGGTGTTCTCGAAGAAGCGACTTGTCATGCCGGTGGCACCCACGGAGCCGATCTCCTCCTTGTCGACGATGAGCGTGATGCTCGTGCGCTTCACGTTGGCCACATTGATCTGGGCGAGCATGGAGGGGTAAGCGCAGACGCGGTCGTCGTGACCATAGCCCAGAATCATGGAGCGGTCGAGGCCCATGTCGCGGGCGGGGCCGGCGGGCACGACCTCGATCTCGGCGGAGAGGAAGTCCTCCTCCTCGACGTCGTACTGCTCCTTGAGGATGTCCAGGAACATCTGCTTGACGGGCTCCTTGGGGGCGTCCTTGTCGTCCTCATCGAACTTGACGGGACGGCCGCCCACGATCACGTCGAGGATCTCGGCGTCGACGGCGTCCTTGGCGGGCTTGGCCATCTGCTCGCTCGAGAGATGGATCAGCAGGTCGGAGATGGTAAAGACCGGATCGTCGGCCTTGTCGCCGATATTGATGTCGACGGTGGTGCCGTCCTTTTTGCAGATGACGCCCACGAGTGCGAGCGGGGAGGCCACCCAGTGGTAGCTCTTGACGCCGCCGTAGTAGTGCGTGTCGAGATAAGCCATGTCGCCGGCCTCGAAGGCGGGGTTCTGCTTAAGGTCCAGGCGCGGCGAGTCCACGTGCGCGCCCAGGATGTTAAAGCCCTGCTCGAGCGGGTCGGTGCCCAGGTTGACGAGCATAAGGTCCTTGCCGTGGTTAGCGGCATACACCTTGTCGCCTGCCTTGAGCTCGCGGCCTTCGGCGATTACGGTCTCCAGGTCGACGTATCCCGCCTCCTCGGCCATCTTGATGCCGGCCTTGACGCACAGGCGCTCGGTTTTGTTCTCACTCAAAAACTGCTTATAGCCGCGGCAAAGCTCCTCGAGCTCTTCGATTTGCTGTGGCGTGTACTTTTTCCATGCGCAGGGACGCTCCATGACGCAGGCTCCTTTCGGATCGATCGTGCTGGTTGATGTACCGTGAGCCATCGTATCACGCGCGGGCTCACGGTGGCGGGGGAGCTTGATGTGAGGTGGCCGCGGGGCGGGGAGCGTGTAAACTGGAGTGAGCAAACCGTGCCCAGCCTAAAGCGAGGTATTCAATATGTCTGACAAGCGCCGCACCTTTGCCGTTATCGACGGCAACTCGCTCATGCATCGCGCCTTCCACGCCGTGCCGCCGACTATGAACGCGCCGGACGGTCGCCCCACCAACGCGATCTTCGGCTTCCTGAACATGTTTCTTAAGATGATCGATGCCTTTAACCCCGACGGCGTGGTCGTGGCGTTTGATAAGGGCAAGCCGCGCGTGCGCATGGAGATGCTGCCGCAGTATAAGGCGCAGCGCCCGCCCATGGACCCCGATCTGCATGCGCAGTTCCCTATGATCAAGGAGCTGCTCGGTGCGCTCAACGTGCCGATTCTGCAGTCTGAGGGCTGGGAAGGCGACGATATCCTGGGAACCATGGCGCGCCTGGGTGAGGAGGCCGGCTGCGACATGCTGCTGGTGACCGGTGATCGCGATATGTATCAGCTCGTGACCGAGCACGTCAACGTGGTCTCGACCCGCAAGGGCCTGTCCGACGTGGCGATCATGACGCCCGAGAGCGTGGACGATCTGTATCACGGCATCACG
>DBFOIV010000081.1:0-3523 GCA_048489175.1 Collinsella sp.
GACAGTACCAGGCTCAACACGGAGGCTCCGCACAAAACGCCTGCCAGTACACGGCGCGTCGCTTTTTTACTCTGCTTAGTTTTTTCTGAATTCGCTTTCATCGATGTCTCCTCCCCAAGAGACCGCGATCTTGCTCTTTCACTATCAAACGTATCTGCGCAACCTGCAATTGCACACGCTTATAGTACATATTGCAACGATTGCTTGAACATCTAAGCAAAAATACCGATAGTTTTGTAGCGAATTCTCAATTCTCTTGACATTTGCTCGAATTTACCTTCGTTTATTCGCTGTGAAATATCTATTTCTACTGGTAATTAAGCTAGTTATCATTTTTTAATAGCATTTTATTTATTTGCACAACATTTTGCTCAAGAGCATGCGTCCTGTGAACGGTAAATCATTAACCGGGAGGAATAGACTACCAAATTGTTGGGAATATCTTTAACTCATCGGTGGTTAGAAGCATGATGTTCAGACAACAATATTTGAATTTTCGCGCAGATTTTCGGTATCAATTCGCCTAAATCGCCTGAGGCCACCGCAAAGGTGCCTGCTCCCTTTGTGGTGGTTCTCCCCCGGCGCTACAGCAGATGCTCCTCGATAAAGATCGCGATGCCGTCTTTGTCGTTGCTGGCGGTTACAAAATCGGCGGCGGCACGGGTGGCATCGCTGCCATTTGCCATGGCCACACCCACACCGGCGTCGGCCACCATGCAGGTGTCGTTGTCCGCATCGCCAAACACGCAGATGTCCTGGAGCTCCATGTCGTTGAGCTCCGCCACGCGCACAAGGCCGCGCGTCTTGGACACGCGCGGATCCATGAACTCGTAGAGCCGCTGCGTGGTTTGCAGAGCCGCCGCCTTGACGGTGTCATCGGCAAACGTCGACGCCCGCTCAATCACCCGCGGCATTACCTCGGGCGCCATGGTAAACATTACCTTGGGCTGCGGCTCGCGCAAAAACTCGGCAAAATCGACCACCTGGTAGGGCACGCCGTCGACGCGCGACAGGTGCTCAACGCAAGCGTTGCTCTCGGGCACGTAGAACACGCCGTCTCGGGGGCAGACGGGCGTTGCCGGAAGGTCCGCCATGTGCTTGCAGATGCGCGCGATGGTCTCGCCCGGCAGCGGATAGCTCAGCTCGTTGATGTCGTGCGCGCGGTCGATAACCTCGGCGCCACCGCAGCCCACGAGCACGTCTACCAGGCCTTCGATGCCCCAGAGCTCGTACATGGCCTCGGTCGCGTGGGCGTCGCGCCCGGTGCACAGGCCAAAGAGCACGCCGCGCTCGCGCAGGGCGCGGATCGCCGCCACGGTGCGCGGGGACACCGTGTGTTGGCTCGTGAGCAGCGTGCCGTCGATATCGCAGAACACGGCTTTGATGTGGCTGAAGGTGGTGTCCATGGGGGCCTTTCTGGGTTGTGCGGCGGTGTGAGGTGTATTCGTGAACGGCGTACATGGTATACCAAGGCACGCACGGGGCGCTTTGGCGCAAAACCACCACAAAGGTGCCTGGCCCCTCTGTGGTGGCTGGACACGAAGGGTAGCCTGGCCCGGGGCGCAAAGCATCACAACATTCGACGTTTTTCGGCAAAATCGCGATTTTCGCTGAATGTTGTGATGGTTTTTACTGCCTTGCGGCACGATCAAAATGCCGGCGGCCAAACAGCAGCAACGCCGCGGGAACCGCCGTCACGACCATGCCCGCCCCTACGAGCGTCTGCTGCACGCCAAATGTCGCCGCCAGCCACGGAGCAAGCGCCAGCGGGGCCACGCCGGCGAACATGTTGCCAAAACCCATGACCGAGTTGACGCGACCGAGCTGCTCGAGTGGGGCCGTCGTTTGCACGATCGTGTTGTGGAGCGGATTGACGACGCCCCAGGCCACGCCCAGGGCAATCTGGCCGACAAGGGCTACGCCCACGTACGGTGTCCCCACATAGAGCAGACTTCCCAGACCCACGGACATGAGCGCCACGAGCAGCGTTTTAAGGTTGACCAGGTGCGGCGGCAAGCGGAGCGCGACCACGGCGCCCAGCACCGCGCCCACACCGCTGGCCGACGAGAGCCAGCCCATCCACTCAACACCGACATGCAGGACATCGCGGTAGAAAAACGACTCGAGCGGATCGAAGGCACCGTAGCCAAAGTTCGAAAGGAAAATAATGCAGAACAGCAGGGCGAGGACGCTGTTGGTGAAGACTGTCTTGATGCTGGCTGCGAAGGTTGCACGGGTGGATTTACTGGAGTCGGAGCTTTGACTGGCAGTACTTGCCGTTGTGCTGCTATCCGCGGGAGTACTTTCGCGCGCGGCGACGCGACCTGCTTGCGGCCTAAAGCCCCAACCGGCGACGAGCGCCAGCACTGTAAAGAGCATCATGAGCACAAACACCGCACGCGACGACGCAGCAGCTGCGACAAAGCCGCCCAGCGTGGGGCCAACGATGATACTCACGTTTGAAAACATGGCGATGGCAGAGTTGATGTCTTTGAGCTCGACGGGGTCGTTGGTGAGGTAGGCCGGATAGGACGTGGCAATGGGCTGGGCGAACCCCATCACAAAGCCCAGGAGCACCGCGCCGAGCAGGACGATGCCGGTCGCGCTGCCAAAAACGAGGATCGCCGCGCTGGTTGCCAGCGTGCCCACGATGCTCAGCAAGAAATGCCGGCACGGACCCCAGGCGTCGAGCGCCGCACCGCCCGCAAAGGATCCCAAGATCACGAATACGTTCATAAAAAGGACAGCCAGCGATGTTGCCACAACCGAGGCATCGTCTGAATAGGTGAGCGTTCCGATGACGCCGATAAAGTAGCTGGTCTGGAAACCGGTGTAGATGAGGAAGCGCATTGCCACCAGGCGTTTAGCCTGCGCGGACAGCGAAGGTTGAGGTTTTGAGAGAAGAGATGCGAGCATGGGAACTCCTTGTTTCATACGAATGCGGACGGCGGGCATTCGCCACCGTCTGTCAAATCAATCTATCCGCATGAAACATTAAGGACGCATCAAGCCCCTTCTCTCCGTTTTTCGCCCGTCATGAACTACTTGGTAGATTGTAAGGCATGTCCCACACATGTACTAAAGCAAAATCCACCACAAAGGTGCCTGTGCCCCTTTGTGGTGGAAACGAAGTTTGCCCAGATAAAACCTGCCAAAAAACCTGTCCCTATTTGGCAGGTTTTAGGCCAGATAATCTTGAATCAGGTCGCAGATGGCTCGGGCGTCGTTGATGTTGATGGCTCGGGTCGCGAAGCCGGCATCGAAGGCCTGACGCGCCAGGGCTTCGTTGCAGGCAAGGGCCAGCGTGTGACCGTCGACCAAGTCGAGCGAGCTCTTGCCGCGCAGACGGTCGACACCGGAGCGCGCGACCACGATGTTGTCGAAGCCCTCGGTCTTGTAGCCCTCGATGATCACCACGTCGACATCGTTGTAGCGCGACAGCAGCTCGCGCGCGGGCATCTCGTCCTCCTCGCGCGTGTCGGCGTACTCCGCCCAGCGCGTGGCGCAGATGAGGCCCACGTGC
>DBFOIV010000082.1:0-7415 GCA_048489175.1 Collinsella sp.
GAACACGGATGGCACCCGTTGCCGCGGGTCTTGCCAACTCCGATACACGTTTTCATCGTGAGAAGTGGCCGTCTTCGCTTACGCGGGGGCGGCTATTTCATTCGGCCGATAAACAGACCGAGTTCGATAGCCGCAATCAACAACGCCAATAACGAAATAACATCGCTTACGTTCATACCAAATCCCTTCTAAAGGGAGTTGGCCCATCCGTGCTCCATAACAGTAGTCTAACGCAAAATGCAGGTAATAGGAACACTTGTTCGTATTACCTGCGCCCTTTTCTAATGCACAAACATGCGCACGAATTTGTGCTTCCAGCTTGCGTAGGGCGCATACCGAAACGGCACGTCCAGCCAGGTTGCCTTGTTCACGATGCTCTTCTTGTGGCTAAACGTATCGAAGCTCTCGCGGCCATGGTACTGCCCCATACCGCTCGCGCCCATGCCGCCAAAGCCCATATGGCTCGTAGCCAAGTGCATGATGGTGTCGTTGACGCAGCCGCCGCCAAAGGGCACGTAGCGCACAAAGCGTTGCTGAACCGCACGATCCTGGCTAAAGATATACAGGGCCAGCGGCGTCGGACGATCCGTAATAAACGCTTCGGCCTCGTCTAGGCTCTCAAACGTCAGCACCGGCAAGATGGGACCGAAGATCTCCTCCTGCATCACGGCGTCATCGGGGGCCACGCCGTCCAAAATTGTCGGCTCAATCTTGAGCGAAGCCTCGCGCGCGGCACCTCCAAGCACGACCTTATCGGGATCGATCAGCCCGCGCACGCGCGCAAAATGCTTAGCATTGACGATATGCCCGTAGTCCTCGTTATCGAGCGGATGCTCGCCAAACATACGACTGACCTCCTCCTTGATGAGGCCCAGCAGCTCGTCGTGCACGCGCGTATCGACCAGCAGGTAGTCGGGCGCCACGCAGGTCTGCCCCACGTTGAGCCATTTACCAAAGGCGATACGCCGTGCCGCAACCTTCAAGTTTGCCGTTGCATCCACGATGCAGGGGCTCTTTCCGCCCAGCTCGAGCGTCACGGGCGTAAGGTTTTTACTTGCGTGCTCCATGACGAGTTTGCCGACTGGAACGCTACCGGTAAAGAAGATCTTGTCCCAGCACTCATCGAGCAGCGCTTCGTTTTCGGCGCGCCCGCCCTCGACGACCGTCACCAGGCACGGATCAAATGCCTCTTCACAGATTTGCTTGAGCACCGCGCTCGATGCCGGAGCATAGGCACTCGGCTTGATGACCACGGTATTGCCCGCGGCAAGGGCGCCGGCGAGCGGCTCGAGTGTTAGCAAAAACGGGTAGTTCCACGGAGCCATGATGAGTGTGACGCCATAGGGCACGGCTTGCGTTTTGCACACGCTCACGGCGTTAGCGAGATCGCACGGACGCAGGCGCGGACGACTCCACCGAGCCACGTGAGCGATCTGATGTCGAATCTCGGAAAGCGACGTACCAATCTCGCACATATAGGCCTCGTCATGCGACTTCCCCAAATCGGTCTTGAGCGCATGGGCGATATCGGCCTCGTGGGCCCGCACCGCATCGCGTAAACTCACGAGCGCGCGACGTCGAACATCGACATCAAACGTGGCGTGCGTCTTAAAGTAGGCGCGCTGATCGCCGACGATGCGCGCAATTTCCTCGGTGTTCATGGACCCTCCTAATTCTCGTCCTCAAACATACCACCTGCAACGACTTCGTACATATGCTCGAGCTCCAAGCGGTCCATTAGAAGCGGAACGGGGTATAGCGGATTGGCCTCGGCATCGGCATGCGCCGCCATCTCGGGAATGTCAGAGCGGCGAATGCCCGAGACATATTTGGGGATTCCCAGGGCCTCGTTCATGCGGTCGACCCAATCGATAAAGGCCTCGGCCGCAAGACTATCCTGCGCGGTAGCCGGCGCAATGCCCGCCATGTGAGCAAGATCGGCAAGCTTGGGGGCGGCGGCGTCACCATAAGCGCGAAGCATGTGCGGCAGGATGATCGCGTTGGCCAAACCGTGCGGAATTCCGTATCGGCCGCCCAAACTGTGCGCGATGGCATGCACATATCCGACATAGGAGCGGGTAAACGCAACGCCCGCCTTATACGCCGCCAAAAGCATATTGCGACGAGCGCACATGTCGTCACCATGCTCATAGGCCTCGAGCAAATTGTCGTGGATAAGCTGCACCGCCTGTCGCGCCATCTTACGCGTATAGGGCGTGGTGCTTCGCCCGATAAAGGCCTCAACGGCATGCGTCAGGGCGTCCATGCCCGTCTGCCCCGTAATGGAAGCGGGCAAGCCGCACGTAAACTCGGGGTCGTGGACTGCAAAACGCGGGATGAGCACAAAGTCGTTAATGGGGTATTTGTAGTGCGTCTCGTCATCGGTGATAACCGCCGCGAGCGTGACTTCGCTTCCCGTACCGGCGGTAGTGGGAACCGCAATAAGCAGCGGCAGGAGACGATGAATCCGCAGTAGGCCGCGCATCTTGTTGATGGGCTTGTTTGGCTGCGCAATGCGTGCGCCCACGCCCTTGGCACAGTCCATGGCCGAGCCACCGCCAAAGCCGATAATGGCCTGGCAGGCGCTCTCTCGATACAGGGACGCCGCTTCTTCCACGTTTGAAACCGTGGGGTTTGCACGCGTTTCGGCATAGACCGTAACGCCAATCCCCTGAGCCGTAAGCGCACGCTCGAGTGATGCCGTGAGCCCCAAACGTGCAATACCAGGATCCGTCACGATAAGGACCTTCTGGATCGAGCGCTTTTGAAGCACCGCGGGCACATCCTCGGCATGCTCTAAAATGCGCGGCTCGGTATAGGGCAGGATCGGCAATGCAATGCGAAAAACCGTCTGATATGTTCGGCACCAGGCACGACGGGCTAGATGCATAAAGGAAACTCCTTCATTTGTTGATAGGTCAACATTTGCTCGCCCGATTGTACTCAGCGGCGGTCAAAGACGGCCTGCCAATCGTTAATCAATCAACATCTTCATATCTCAAAATTGTTTTATTAAAAATCATTCCTAATAGGCTTCACATTTGATTGCATTTATGGATAATAGAACTCGTCAAGACGCACGTCCGGAGAGGGCCCTTACGGGACCGGACGAGCGCGCAATCGCCATCGATCGAAAGGATCGAATCATGAAGTTTGTTTGCCCCGTTTGCGGTTATGTGGAAGAGTTCGACGGCGACCAGCTGCCCGAGGATTTTAAGTGCCCCCAGTGCGGCGTTCCCGGTTCTCGTTTCCTGAAGCAGGAGGAGGGCCAGCTCGAGTGGGCCGCCGAGCACGTCGTGGGCGTCGCCAAGATGGAGGGTGTCTCTGAGGACATCGTTGCCGACCTGCGCGCCAACTTTGAGGGCGAGTGCTCCGAGGTCGGTATGTACCTGGCCATGGCTCGCGTCGCTCATCGCGAGGGCTATCCCGAGATCGGCCTGTACTGGGAGAAGGCTGCCCACGAGGAGGCCGAGCACGCTGCCAAGTTCGCTGAGCTCCTGGGCGAGGTCGTGACCGACTCCACCAAGAAGAACCTCGAGATGCGCGTTGAGGCCGAGAACGGCGCCACCGCCGGCAAGACCGATCTTGCCAAGCGCGCCAAGGCCGCTGGTCTCGATGCCATCCACGATACCGTGCACGAGATGGCTCGCGACGAGGCCCGCCACGGCAAGGCTTTCGCCGGCCTGCTCAAGCGCTACTTTGGCTAAGCCAACCGCTTGAGACATAACCTCTAGCTCGATGAGGCCCGGACCGTATTGGTTCGGGCCTTTTTCGTGCCTCACGAACTTGTTAACGCCCTGAAATAGGACCGCCTTCGGCATAGGCTTCTCGTCAAAAACTAAGTGAGTAGACTTTTTGGAACTTGCCGAGCACACCACCCATATTGCTTTATAAAGCCGCAGGTAAATGACTTGTTGCAAAACGGCCTGGTCGCCAAAGTGCCAAAAGTCTACTCACTTAGAACCGCAGCCGTCCACGATTGAGCCGTTTTGTGTCTAACGGGCATCTTCCCGTCGATTACTCCCAATTTTGTCCAGTCAACGAATAGTTCAGACCGGAGTAATGTCTCAGCCCTTTGCTCATCTGAGCTTTTATCACGATATTCAGCATCGAGCATCCTGCATATGGCCTTAACGATCGCGCGGAATCTATCCTCATCGGATATCTGTCTGTGTGTCAGGAGAAGTACATCGTAGCCCATGGCCTGAAGGGCCGTCATGCGGTCAGCGTCACGCAAGCCATCCCCTGCGCGTCCGTGCGAGGCCTTTCCCTGACATTCAATGGCCACCTGTCGCCTGCCGTCCGGCGAAGAAAGAAGTAGGTCGATATATACACGGGACTTTTCCACAATCGCTCGAGCACTTGTGTTTAGCATCACTTCAACATTAAGCTCTATGCCGCAAAAACCTTCGCCTCCCAGGGCTCGCGGCAGTCCAAGCAACAAATACGCCTCGACCTCAAAAGGCGACGCGGCACCCAATGGAACGAGTTGCGATACCGCCATAAATCTATTGCCGCAACGCATCCCGCAAACATCTGAACAAAAACGGTCAAGGTCTCCGCCCAAAACCAAAGCGTCTCGACGCCATAAATTTGAGGCGATGCCGTCCTCGGACGGGCAGCGCACCCAACCGAACGTTGTCGAAATCGCGCCCGAATCAATTGCACGCGAAAGCTCCGCCTCAAGTGCCGCCGGCAGGGCACACACCGCAAACAAGCCACACATCTCCGCCAATACCAAAAGAAGCTGAAGATCCGTCAGATGCCGCGACATGATGAATGTCGTCAGTAGAGGAGATGTAACCAAAAACCCATGCTCCGTTTCCAGCACGGATTCCCTGGGGAGCTCACCAAGAAACAGCCGCTGCCTAATGCTGGCAGGACAAGTCCGTTTGTTTCTCGTCCGAACCAATGTATACAACGGAAAACCGAGCGCGACCGCAGCCGTCGGGTTGCGGGCGAGATCATATCGCTGCCGGTCTTCTTCCGGTCGTGGAAGCGGCGGACACAAAGCGCGGACTTGAGGAGGCAAACGCCAGTACCTAAAAGCCGATATGTCACAAAGTAAATCCTTCATAGGCACAGGAAAACACGAATTTCAACCCAGTCAGTCACGCATTGGCGCGAACGCACCAAAAATGGCGCCGAACGGACTGCCAAGTTTTCAACAGCACTCCCCAACTGGCCAAAAGCTTGCCGAGAGCTGGACGAAGCCCTGTTGAAAACCCCATTTTTTCTCATGCAGGAGCTTTGCGCGGCAAGTGAGTAGACTTTTTTGAACATCCCGAGCAGGCCGGTCATCCTGCTTTTCAAAACCGCAGATAGATAGCTTGCTACAAAACTGCCTGGTCGCCAAAGTGCTAAAAGTCTACTCACTTAGGTTGCAGAGTGCCCCCCATTAGCTGCAATTCCAAGGTTGTTAGTACTTTTGGACTCAGATCGTCATACTGAACAAGAATTTGAGTTGTGTTTTCAGGGACAGATGCGCCATCGGCACACCAAAAACAGTCACCGATATCGATAAAAGGGATGCTCGAGCGCGTGAGGGCCCGTGCAAAAGTGCTTCTGCCCGTTCCACGCTCCGCAACCACGATACTGTAAAGGCCCGCGTCTGCATGCTCGATCGAGACCTCTCCTGCCGGAAATACCTTCCGCACAAGCGCCATCAGGCCATCACGCGCCTCGCGAGCACGAACGCGCACGCGGTTCACATGTCGCTCGTAATCACCCGATTCCAGCAAACGCGCCAAAGCGACCTGATCAACAGAGCTCACCGACGAGGCGTAGAAACCAAGGTTGCGCCTAAACCGCTCCATTAACTCATCGGGCAACACCATGTACGCCAAACGCAACGCCGATGAAAGGCTCTTCGAAAACGTGTTGGTGTATATAACTGACTGGGCGGCATCGATCGACGCGAGCGCGGGAATCGGCTTCCCGGCAAGGCGAAACTCACAATCAAAGTCATCTTCGATGAGATACCGACCTGGTCGCTCGGCGGCCCAGCTCAGAAGCGCATAGCGACGCGCAATGCTCGTCACAAGGCCGGTTGGATATTGGTGAGACGGCATCAGGTGAAGTACATCGGTCCCGGTTTTCTGCAGAGCGCTCAAGTCCACCCCCTCATCATCCAACGGGATATGTCGAACTTTGCAGCCCATAGCCTGATAAATGCGCGTCAGACGTAAATAGCCCGGGTCCTCAACGGCATACACCTTGTCAGCGCCAAGCAACTGAACCAACATGGTATCGAGCAGCTGAGCGCCCGCGCCGATAACAATGTTATTGGGGTCGACATTCATACCCCTCGTCCCGCGCAGATGATGAGCAATTGCGCATCGTAGCCGAACGGTGCCCTGTGCCGGTGCGGGCGAAAAGATCTCGCGCTCGTCTTCGGATGTCAGCGTCGCCCGCAGTGCGCTTTGCCAAAGCCGCGCCGCCTCCAAAGCGGAAGGAGAAAGTGCATCGAACAGCTCAACCTGTCCGTTGACATCATGCGCGCTGGGACCAGCAGAGGCGGCATCTCGGTCGATGCCCTCCGCAGCCGAAGCCAAAACCGGTGCATCCGGAAGCTCGCAAGCGTAGTAGCCACGACGCGGCATTGAGCAAATATAGCCCTCGGCAAGTAACTGGCTATATGCATTCTCGATGGTAATGACACTGATTCCCAGATGACTGGCAAAGGCGCGCTTAGACGGAAGATGCTCCCCCGCCGCAATACGTCCAGCAACAATATCATCTCGAATTTGCTGGTAAACATACTCATAAAGCGATGCCTCGCCACGTTTTTCCAAATTGTAGTCAAGCATGAGTTTGCCACCTGACCTTATCGAGCTGTTCAATCTGGTATTAGGCTGACCTTATTATTATCTCGAAAACTGAGTATTTTGCCATACCCAGCTCCCCGATAGGATGTTCCGTCAAGCAATGCACATGCCAACCAAGGGAGCAACCATGGCAGAACAGACCAGCAAGGCCGATCGCGTCAAACTCAATCGCGAGCTCGCGCAGATGCTCAAGGGTGGCGTCATCATGGACGTCACCACGCCCGAGCAGGCACGCATCGCCGAGGAGGCGGGCGCCTGCGCCGTCATGGCTCTCGAGCGCATCCCGGCCGACATCCGCGCCGCCGGCGGCGTATCGCGCATGAGTGACCCCAAGATGATCAAGGGCATCCAGGAGGCCGTCTCCATCCCTGTTATGGCCAAGTGCCGCATCGGCCACATTGTCGAGGCGCAGGTCCTGCAGGCCATCGAGATCGACTACATCGATGAGTCCGAGGTTCTCTCCCCTGCCGATGACGTCTATCACATCGACAAGACCCAGTTTGACGTGCCGTTTGTCTGCGGCGCCCGTGATCTGGGCGAGGCGCTGCGCCGTGTTGCCGAAGGCGCCACGATGATTCGCACCAAGGG
>DBFOIV010000083.1:0-3507 GCA_048489175.1 Collinsella sp.
TGGGGGGGCGCTTTGCCCGGCCCCTGGGGCGCCGCGCACAGGCCGCCACACTGGTCTGACGCTCCTATTTGGCAAGGTGTTTTTTAGAATCCATTTTGCGCTCGGCCTCGAAGGCTTGCCTGTCCCAATCGAGCGGAAGTCCGGCCTCGACCCATGCCTCGTAGGCCCTCCTTATGGGCTTGAGCTCCCTTTGGCCCCTCTCCAGCATCGAGATGTACTTCTCGCTGGTGCCCAGTATGGACGCCGCCCTCACCTGGCAGACCTTCGCCGCGCGCCTGGCCGCCACGAGCTCCGAGGCGTCCTCGGGCCTCCTGATCTCGTGCGGGCGCATCAGCGCCCGGTACGCCTCCCTGGCCACGTAGCGCTTGAGGCACCTCATGACCTCCCTGTCGCTCTTTCCCCGCGCCCTCGCCCTCTCGGCGTACTCGGCGGTCTCGGGGTCGCGCATGACCCTCTGCCTCGCGATCTCGTGCAGCGCGCTGTTCGCCTGCCGGTCGCCGCCCCTGTTGAGCCTGTGCCTCACGGTCTTGCCGCTCGAGGCGGGGATGGGGCAGGCGCCGCATATCGCCGCGAACGACGCCTCGGAGCGCAGCCTGCCCGGGTTGTCCCCGGCCGCGACCGCGAGCTTGGCCGCGCTCACGGGCCCGCACCCGTACATCGCCAGCAGCGCGGGGCAGTTCTCCTCCAGGGACGCCTCGATCGCGCGCTCCATGTCGAGCGCCGCGTCGCGCGCCGCCGCCCACAGGTCCGCCAGCGCTCCGAGCGCGGCGCCCAGCGCGCCCTCGGCGCGCACGGAGGGGAGCTCCTCCATCAGCCTCGGCCCTCCCATGCCGCGGAACCTCGACCTGAGCCCCTCCGGCGCGGTGGTGAGCAGCGACCTCGCGGTGTTGATCGCCGAGGTCCGCGCCTTCACCGCCCC
Organism: Collinsella sp.; assembly: GCA_048489175.1. Lineage (GTDB taxonomy): Bacteria > Actinomycetota > Coriobacteriia > Coriobacteriales > Coriobacteriaceae > Collinsella. Next base: position 920 of record DBFOIV010000083.1, read on the forward strand.
GGAGCGCGCCGCGAGCATGCAGCGCACCCCGTCGGCCCACCCGTCCTGGCTCTTGGGGGTCCCGAGCTTCGAGCCGGACATCGCCGCGCGGGCGGCCCTCTCCGCGTCCGCCTCGTCGCACTTTCCCTGCCCCGGGCGCCTCCTCTGCGTCCCCGCCGGGGAGAGCGCCTCGCGCACGGGCATCCCCAGCGACGCGAGGTGCCTGGTGAGGCCCGCCCCGTAGGACGACGTCCCCTCCATCGCGATGCAGGCCGGCTCCCCGGCCGCCGCGATCGCCCCGGCGAGCGCCTCGTAGCCCGCCGCGTCGGCGGGGAACCGGTGGGACAGGACCCTGCGGCCCCTCCAGTCCAGGACGCACAGCCAGTGCGAGTCGGCGTGGGTGTCGACCCCGCAGAAGACCGGCCCGCGGGCGCCGGGTGTCGATTCGGTTCTCATGTCTCGCTCCGTTCTTTCCGTGCTCGCCTGGACCGGGCAGACGGCACACTGACGGGGCGCGATAGAATGCGGTTGTTCGGGTCCGCGGTATCGCTCCATGCTCCTATTAGGTCATGCGGCGGTCTCGGCTCGCCGCGGCCCGCGCGGGACATGTCAGGAAACGAGGGCAGCCCCGTGGGCGCCAGCGGAATGTGGGGTCACCGCGCGGTCCGCATCTGATGGTGTCGACGTCAATGGTATACGGGTGCATCATCGACGTCTTCAATACAGAAAATATCAGTGCGGAGTGTTCTGAAAACCAAGCCCGGCCCCCGCCTGCGGTGACGCTGCTGCAAGCGACCTGCGATGGGGCCGTTGTTGGTTGGGGCCGCTGGGCTGATGTGGGGGCACGTGGCTGTTGCGGGCCCTGATCCCGGCGGCGGCTTCGGCGCTTTGCGCCTGCCGCCTTGGGGGACTGTGGGGCGCGGCCGGCAGCTGCGGCGCGTTCGCGCCTGCTGCCTGGGGTGACTGCGGGGCCGTGACGGCAGCCGCGGCGCTGTCGCGCCTGCTGCCTGGGGCGACTTTGGGGTTGGGGTGAATCGGGGTCTAATACTTTCCCGTGAAGTGAACGAGCTTATTTGGACCCCCGAAGCATTGGCATATTTTGACCGCTATTTCCTGCGGTTTTACAGCGTGAATCCTGCGGTTTTTTGGGCTAAAGGTGTGGATGCTCCGGGGCTTCGTTTTTACTCGTTCACTTCTCGGGAAAGTATTAGAGCTCAGCTGATAGAGGTACCTCTCTGGCGTCGAAGCCCTGCGTCTTCTTCGCTTGATTGGGGAAAACAGCCTCGCTTAAGCAATTGCGAGCCCGCCCAGACGTATCTGTGGGGTTGTCTGCACAATTCGCGGTATTATGTTGCGGAGTTTTGAAAGGAGCCGCTGGTGGTCACGACGACGTTTGCTTCGCCTTTGGGCGAAATCCTGCTTGCCGCTGATGGCCGCGGTTTGACGGGGCTTTGGTTTGAGGGGCAGGAGCACTTTGGCTCCACGCTTCTCAAAGAAGATCCCGAACATGTTGAAGGCGCCGATGCGGTTTCTGGTACCGGTGGGATGTCTTCGGTGAGTCCGGCAAATGGCGCGGCTTCTTCGGTGCTTGAGCGTTCTTGGGCTTGGCTGAATGCTTATTTTGCGGGGCAGGAGCCTCGGTTTACGCCGCCGTTGCATATGATTGGCACGGCGTTTCAGCGTGAAGTTTGGTACGAGCTGCTTTCTATTCCGCGTGGCGAGGTCGCCACGTATGGCGAGATTGCCCAGCGTGTTGCGGCTCGACATCGTGTACCGGGAAACGAGGACCCCGTTGTGTCTCCCCGTGCCGTGGGGGCCGCGGTCGCGCGTAATCCCATTTCGATTATTGTGCCGTGCCATCGCGTGGTTGCCGCCGATGGTTCGCTCAACGGATATGCCGGCGGGCTTGATCGCAAGGAGTGGCTGCTTCGGCTTGAGGGCGCGTACGAAGAGTAACGCTCGAGCACTTTGCATAGCCAAGATGCCGTGAAAGAACGGGACATGCTTTCCGAATGGAGGCTCAGACGGAAACTACGTCCCGGAATTCCGTTTTAAAGCGGGATGCGCTTTCCGAATGGCGTTCCAAGCGGAAACCGTGTCCCGGAATACAGCCTCAGAGTGGGACGCCGTTTCCGGCTGAGACCACCTGCCTGGACATCGATCTACGCCCGCTCCTGCAGGGCGTAGATGGACTTATCCATGTTGAACAGGTAAGCCACAACGCAGACGATGAAGAACGCCGACAGATTACCGAAACCGAAGACCTCGCAACCGATAAGGATGGTCGCGAGCAGCGTGTTGGTGGCGCTGCCAAAGACGGCTGCGTAGCCCAGTGCGGCGCAGAGCTCGACGGGCATGCCGAGTTGAGCCTCGTTATGGCGACATCTGGGTAACAGAAAGGCCCGCGTTCCTCAGAGGCAAGATAGGCAATTCTGCTTCTGAGGTAGATCTCAATTCTGCCGACCGCACTGCCGACCGCATCAAACATTAACTGCCGGAGGGCTCGGTCAAATTCATACGTGTAGATGATGGTTTCGAATGTTGTGCCTTCGCGAAAGATGGTAATCCCGGACTTGCATTTGGTTTTGTAGGGAAACCAGTAGGCCGAC
>DBFOIV010000084.1:0-5924 GCA_048489175.1 Collinsella sp.
CGCAACATGCACCCAAACCGCGCCGCGAAGGCGCCGTCAAAGGAGGTCGAAGATGTCGTATCGCGTGTCGACGCAGGTCTACAGCGGACCGTTCGACCTGCTGCTGCAGCTGGTAACCCGCCAAAAAGTAGATATCGGCGCCATCTCCATTAGCGAGGTGGCCGAGCAATACCTGGCCGAGGCCGAGCGTATCGAGGCGCTGGACCTAGACGTGGCGAGCGACTTTTTGCTGGTCGCAGCGACCCTTTTGGACATCAAGGCTGCCTCGCTGGTGCCGCAGGAGGCCCCGCGCAAAGCCGACGACGATGACGAGTTCGACGATGACCTCGAGGAACTTAGCGCGCTCGACGGTGACGCCCTGCGTGAGGTCCTGATTCAGCGTCTGATCGCCTACAAGCAGTTTAAGGGCGCGGCGGCGGCTCTCGGGGCCCGAATGCAGGCCGAAAGCCGCATGCACCCTCGCGTGGCCGGCCCCGACCCCGAGTTTTTGGGCCTCATGCCCGACTACCTGGCCGGCATCACCCTGCGCGGCCTGGCCGTCATCTGTGCCGACCTGGACGGCAAGCGCCAGACCTTCCTGCTGGAGGCCGAGCATGTGGCGCCGCATCGCGTGCCGCTCGACCTGACCGTGGCCTCAGTCGACCGCTTTACCATGGCGCACCAAACCTGCACCTTCCGCGAGCTACTGGACGGCGATGCCACCACCGAGCAGCTCGTCGTCACCTTCCTAGCTATGCTTGAGCTCGCCAAGCGCGGCTCGCTCACGCTGAGCCAGGACGAGATCTTTGGAACCATCCGCATCAACCGCGTCGAGGGCACCGAGGCCTATGTGCCCGGCGAGGGCCCCGAGCTCACCGAATAGGAGCCGCAACCATGTCAACCCTTTCCACGCTGGAGGCAAACAGCCTCAAAGGCGCCCTCGAGGCGCTGCTGCTGGTGTCGAGCGACCCGGTGAGTGCGCCCGCGCTGGCCGGCGCACTGGATATCGCCCCCGGCGAGTGCGCGTCACTGCTCGCCGAGCTCAAGGTTGAGTACGAGGAGGCCAACCGCGGCTTTCAGCTGCGCGAGGTCGCCGGCGGCTGGCGCCTGTTCACGCACCCCGCTTACCACGACGTGGTCGAGGCCTATGTGTTGAGCTGGGACACGCAAAAGCTGTCCCAGGCGGCGCTCGAAACCCTGGCCGTCATCGCATACCACCAGCCCGTGACGCGCGAGGTGGTCAAGGGCATCCGCGGCGTCAATTCTGACGGCGTCATCGCGTCGCTCGTGGACAAGGGCCTGGTGCGCGAGCTCGGCCGCGACCCCCAGCGCGGTCAGGCCATCATTTACGGCACGACCAACGCCTTCTTGGAAAAGTTCGGCCTGCGCTCCACCCGCGACCTGCCCGATCTGGAGCAGTTTGCCCCCGACGAGCAGTCGCGCCAGTTTATCCGCGAGCGTCTGAGCGGCCGCAGTATTCAGTCCACGCTCGAGGAACAGGCCGAGGACCTGGACGAAGAGCGTGAACTGCTCGATACCGATGTTGAAGATGTTGAGGCAGTCGAGGACTTGGAGACCCTGGTCGTCGACGAGACCTCGGAGGATTTGCATGACGAGGACTAACGAAGTAGGGGAGACGCGCGCCATGGGCAACACAGCACCCGCAACCGACGCCCAGCCCGTCTATCCGCACACCATGCGCCTGCAGCGTTTTTTGGCGCGCGCGGGCGTGGCGAGCCGCCGCGGCTCGGAGGACCTGATGACCGCCGGCCGCGTGACCGTCAACGGCCAGGTCGCGACCGAACTGGGCACCAAGGTCGACGTCGACCGGGATCACATCGAGGTCGACGGCATGCCCGTCAAGCTCAACCAGGGCGCCGTGTACTTGATGCTCTACAAGCCGACCGGCTACCTCACCACCATGAGCGATCCGCAGGAGCGCCCTTGCGTGGCCGACCTGGTCCCCCGCGACCGCTTTCCGGGACTTTTCCCGGTGGGCCGCCTGGACCGCGACACCACAGGCCTTTTGCTCTTTACCACTGACGGCGACCTTTCGCAGAACCTGCTGCACCCGAGCAAGCACGTCTACAAGACCTACCAGGCACTCGTGGACGGGCAGCTGACCGACCGCGACTTGGAGCCGCTCCGTCGCGGCATCGAGCTCGACGATGGCCTATGCCAGCCGGCGATCTGCCGCGTCATCACCGCACGCGAGGCCGAGGCTGTAACTCCCCAGGGCGTCAAGCCCGGCACCACCGCCGTGGAGGTCATCATCCGCGAGGGTCGCAAGAATCAGGTCAAGCGCATGCTGAGCAAGATTCACCACCCGGTAATCCGTCTGCATCGCCGCAACTTTGCCGGCCTGGAGCTCAAGGACGTGTCCAAGGGCTCGTGGCGCGAGCTCACCGACCGCGAGGTACAGATCCTTAAGGCCGGCGGCATCCCGCCCAAGCAGGCGAGCGCCAAGCGCAACGGCGGCAAGCCCCAAGACACGCCCGCCAGCCGCACGCGTCACCACGGCAGCCACGGCTCCGCACCCAAGCGCAACACCTACCGCGAGCGCTACACGGGCTAGGCAACCCGCCGCACCCCAACGCCCGCGAACCATACCAGCACGCCAACCATCGAAAGGAAGCATTGCATGATCGTCGCCATCGACGGCCCCGCCGGTTCCGGCAAGTCCACCATCGCCAAGGAGATCGCCCGCCAGCTGGGCTTTAACAAGCTCGACACGGGCGCCATGTATCGCGCCGTCACCTTCGCCGCGCTCGATCGCAGCATCGATCTGGATGACGAGGCGGCCATCGACGCCCTCGCCGAGCAGATCGAGATTCGCTTTACCAACGGCACCGGTGAGGATACGCGCCTGACCATCGACGGCCAGGACGCTTCGGCTGCCATTCGCACCCCGCAGGTCGACGCCAACGTGTCCAAGGTCTCGGCCTACCCGGGCGTGCGCGCCGCCATGCTCATCCACCAGCGCCGCGCCGCCGAGGACCGCGATATCGTGGCCGAGGGTCGCGACATCGGAACCGTCGTGTTCCCTAACGCGCAGGTCAAAGTCTTCCTGACCGCCGACCCGCGCGAGCGCGCCCGTCGCCGTGTGCTGCAGCGTCACCAAAACGATGCCCAGCCGCTCACGTCCGAGCAGCTCGAGGCCGAGGTCGACGAGACCCTCGACGCCCTTAAGCAGCGCGACAAGCTCGACAGCAGCCGCGAGGTCGCCCCGCTCGTGCCCGCCGAGGACGCCGTGCACGTCGACTCCACCGCTCACACCATCGACGAGGTCGTTCGTATCATCGAGGACATCATCAACCAAAGGAGGTAGCCCATGCGCCTGTTTAAGCAGACGCCCGAGGATTATTACAACGCTCCTTATGCAGAGTTCCCAGTGCTCATCCGCGGCACCGTCGTCGTAGTCATGGCCATCCTTTGGGCCTTCTCCAAGCTCATGTGGCGTTGGAAGGTCGAGGATGCCGATCTGCTGTTTGAGCGCCAGGACGGCCGCGGGAGCGTAGTCATCTGCAACCACACCTCGATGGCCGAGCTCTTGGCCGTGGAGACGGCGCTGTTCTTTGGCGGCCGCCGCATTCGCCCCATTTTTAAGTCCGAGTTTGCCAAGAGCAAGATCGTACGCTGGGCCTTTAGCCGCGTGGGCGGTATTCCCGTCGAGCGTGGTACCGCCGACATGAAGTGCCTGCGCGCCGCCCAGCATGCGCTGCAGCGCGGCGAGGACGTCCTAATCTTCCCCGAGGGCACGCGCATCCGCTCGCGCGAGATCAAGCCCGAGGTCCACGGCGGCTTTGCACTCATCGCCCAGATGGGCAAGGCACCTGTGAACCCGCTCGCCATCTGCGGCTGGTCCGACATCACGCCCGCGGGCAAAAAGATCATGCGTCCCAAGAAATGCTGGATCCGCGCCGGCAAGGCCGTCTCGCTTTCCGACGCACCGGCCGGGCTTAAGCGCACGGAGCGCCTGGAATGGTTTGAGTCCGAGGCCATGAACCGCGTCTACGCCATGCGAGACGATCTGTGCGACGAGCATCCGGGTAGGTTCTAGCCATGAGCGAGAACGTGACAAACACCTCCGCGACTGCGTCCGACCAGGACGGCGCGCCCACCATCGAGATCGCAGCCCATGCCGGAACGTGCTACGGCGTGCAGCGCGCGCTCGACATAGCGTTGGCCGCCGCGCCGCAGGCAGGGGAGTGCGCTCAGGTCCATACCTTGGGACCGCTCATCCATAACCCCATCGTGGTGCGCGAGCTTGCTGAGGCAGGCGTTGGCCTGGCCGAGACCCTGGACGACGCAGCATCAGGTACCGTGATCATCCGCGCACACGGCGTAGTGCCGCAGGTGATCGATGCTGCCCGCAAGCGCGGCCTCAACGTGGTCGATGCCACCTGCCCCTACGTGAAGAAGGTCCATGTGGCGGCCGAGCGCCTGGTGCGCGAGGGCTACCGTGTGATCGTCGTGGGCGAGCCGGGTCACCCCGAGGTCGAGGGCATTCTAGGCCACGCAGGCGACGATGCGCAGGTCGTGAGCTGTGCCGCTGACGCCAACGCCTTGTCGCTCAAGGGCAAGGTAGGCCTCGTCGTGCAGACCACCCAGACCGCGCAGAACCTCGCCGAGGTCGTGGCGGCTATCACCCCGCGCGTGCAGGAGCTGCGTGTGATCAACACCATCTGCGCCGCCACGAGTGAGCGTCAACAGGCAGCAGCCACACTTGCCAACCGCTGCGACTGCATGGTCGTCGTGGGCGGCAAGAACTCGGGCAACACCCGCCGCCTGGCTCAAATTTGCGCAGACGCCTGCGAGCACACGCATCACATCGAGGAAGCTTCCGAGCTCCAGGGCGCGTGGTTTACCGACGCTCACCACATCGGCATCACCGCCGGAGCCTCCACCCCGCAAGAACACATCGAGCGCGCCGTCGAGCGCATCAAGGAGCTTTACCGCTAACCATGGACCAGACCGTACCCGCATACGCCGCCGAGGTGGCCGATTACGGGCGCAGCCGCGACCCCGAGCCGGGTGAGGGCGCGCTCGTAAAGAACGTGCGTCCCGAATCGCCCGCATGGGATGTGGGTATCGAGCCGGGCATGCGCGTGCTCACGGTCAACGGCGAGCAGCTCACCGACATGATCGTGTGGCTCTGGGAGGCAGACGACGACACCGTCGACCTCGAGGTTTTCGACCCGCGCGACAACAGCGTCACCCCAGTCGAACTCGACCGCTTCCCGGGAGAGGACTGGGGCCTTGAGTTCGATGGCCCCATCTTCGACGGCATGCGCACCTGTGTAAACGCCTGCGTGTTCTGTTTTATGACGATGCTGCCCAAGGGCGGCCGCTCCACGCTCTACATTCGCGACGACGACTACCGCCTGAGCTTTTTGCAGGGCAACTTTGTCACGCTCACGAACCTTACCGACGAGGACGTGCAAAACGTCATCCAACGCAACATGAGCCCCATGAACGTGTCGGTCCACGCCGTGAGCCCCGATGTCCGCCGACGCATAATGGGCCGCAACGCCCAGCGCGGCATGGATGTGCTCGAGGCCATCATGGCCGCCGGCATCGAGATTCACGCGCAGATCGTGTTGTGCCCCGGCATGAACGACGGCGAGGAGCTGGAAAAGACCCTGCGCTTTTGCGAGGAGCACGAGCAAATCACAAGCCTGGGCATTGTGCCGCTCGGTTTTACCAAGCATCAGAACCGTTTTAGCTGGTCCTACAGCGACAAGCCCGAGCTAGCACGCGAGACCATTGCCATGATCCGTCCCTACCAGGATCGTGCCTACGAACGCTTTGGCCGCCACACCTTCCAGATGAGCGACGAGTTCTATCTGGACGCCGGCATCGATCCTCCCGAGGCAGACTTTTACGACGGTTACCCGCAGTACTACGACGGCATCGGCATGATCCGCTCGTATCTGGACGAGACC
>DBFOIV010000085.1:0-13947 GCA_048489175.1 Collinsella sp.
GGGCCTGCACGCCATCGTCGTGGCGAGCTTGCTGCTGTTTGTCGCGTTTGCCATCATGTTCATCGACCGCGAGCGCGACTTGCGCTTACGCTGGAAGGTTGCGGCCGAGGCTTGGAAAGAGGGCTGCCGAAAGTAACCGAACGCGGCAAAGGGGCTGTCCCTTTGCCGCATTATTTTTCATCATCTGTTGAAACGCTTTAACAATTTTGACGTTCTCACGCGTTTTTCGTTTCAAAAGCGTTAGGATGGGACTCATAGCGTGGGGCGTAATGGGTGCCCCGCACACGATGGGAGGCTATCAATGGCTAATCGTTTCGTTCTCAATACCATCTCTTATCATGGTTCCGGCGCCATCAAGGAGATCCCCGGCGAGCTCCAGCGTCGCGGCTACAAGAAGATCTTCGTCTGCTCCGACCCCGATCTGGTCAAGTTTGGCGTTACCGCTAAGGTGACCGACGAGCTCGACGCCGCCGGCATCGCTTGGAGCCTCTACTCCGAGATTAAGCCCAACCCCACTATCCAGAACGTCAAGGACGGCGTCGAGGCCTTCAAGGCCGCCGAGGCTGACGCTATCGTGACCATCGGTGGTGGCTCCTCCATGGACACTGCTAAGGCCATCGGCATCATCATCAACAACCCCGAGTTCGCCGATGTCCGCAGCCTCGAGGGCGTTGCTCCCACTAAGAACCACGCCGTGTTCACCATCGCTGTGCCGACGACCGCCGGTACCGCCGCCGAGGTGACCATCAACTACGTCATCACCGACCCCGAGAAGGTCCGCAAGTTCGTGTGCGTCGACACCAACGACGCCCCCGAGGTCGCCGTCGTCGATCCCGACATGATGGCCTCCATGCCCGCCGGCCTGACCGCTTCCACTGGCATGGACGCTCTGACCCACGCCATCGAGGGCTACACCACCAAGGGCGCTTGGGAGCTCTCCGACATGTTCCACTTTGAGGCTATTAAGCTGATCAGCGAGAACCTGCGTGACTCCGTCGCCGAGGCCAAGTCCGGTCAGCCCGGCTCCGGTCGCGAGGGCATGGCCCTTGGTCAGTATGTCGCCGGCATGGGCTTCTCCAACGTTGGCCTGGGCATCGACCACGCCATGGCTCACACCCTGTCAGCTCACTACGACACCCCGCACGGCGTCGCTTGCGCCATGCTGCTGCCGATCGCCATGGAGTTCAACAAGCCGGTTTGCGCTGAGCGTCTGGCCAAGGTTGCCGTTGCCATGGGTGTTGACACCACGGGCATGAGCACCGACGAGGCTGCCGACGCCGCTATCGCCGCCGTCAAGCAGCTTTCCGCCGACGTGAACATCCCGCACGTCTGCGAGGCCATGAAGGCCGACGAGATCGAGGTCCTGGCCAAGGACGCCATGGCTGACGCCTGCTTCCCGGGTAACCCGCGCGAGGCAACGCTCGACGACGTCATCGAGCTCTTCAAGAAGATCTGCCCGGCTGCCTAGCCTCGTTTGGTGTTCTTTCGCCTGTAGGTGTGCGGTCGCTTTTTGACTTGCCGCTGGCCCCGCCGCGCTACGCGCGGCGGGGCTTTTTGTGCTGCGTCGATGTCCCGAGACGGGCAAAACCAAGGCATACTGCCCGCTGCGGATAGGTGGTGCACTTCCCAGCGTGCATTTTTGGGAGTATTCAGCAAGCTCTTAAAAATGCATAACGTTTTGAATGGCCCGTAGTGGCCCGCAGGCGCCCATCGACAGCCGTTGTGGGCGGGCTATCGATGAGTGGAGGGGGTTGTTACTGAGTTTCTGCTTTGCGACGACCTACAACACTGCTGTAACCGCGTCGTTTTGTCGTTCGCGATGGGGTCGTTGGGGCCCACGGTGCTGAATACTCCGTTTTTTGCACGGCCCAAGGCGGGGTACCCTGAGACGAAGCAAAAAGATTCCTCCTTTCTATGCAGATACCGATAGGATTTATGCAAGATTGGGATTGTAAGCCGTGCGCGTGCGCAAAATCGGCGCGAGGACGTCTGGAGGTGGCTCGGCTCCCAGAGCCTTGCGCGTGCAGAACGGTTAAAATCGGGACTCGGTCTTAGTTTTACTTGGAAGGATGCATATGACTTCTAATATTGATGCTTCTCTAGAGGAGACGCTCTCCTATATCGCAGGACAGCTTAAGACGCTGACTTCTATTGCTTCGCCTACCGGCTATACCCGTGCGGCGACTGATTATCTGATGGAGACCCTGCGCGATATGGGGTTTGGGCCTGAGCGTTCTAATAAGGGTAACGTGCTCGTTGAGCTTGGCGGCGAGGGCGAGCCGCTCGTACTGGCGAGCCATGTCGATACCCTAGGCGCCATGGTGCGTTCCATTAAGGACAATGGCCGCCTGCGCCCCACGACGCTCGGTGGGCATCAGTGGTCTACGGCCGATGGCGAGAACTGCACCGTCTACACGCGCGACGGCAATGTCTACACGGGCGTGGTTCTTAACACCGAGCCTTCGGCGCACGTGGCCGACGAGCCGGTCAAGACCATCGAGAAGAACATGGAGATCTTGCTCGACGAGAACGTCGACAGCAAGGACGATGTGCTCGAGCTGGGTATTCAGACCGGCGACATCATCGCTATGGATCCTCGCACGACGGTGACGGAGAGCGGCTACATTAAGAGCCGCTTCCTGGATGACAAGCTATCGGCCGCCATTTTGTTGGGCTTGGCGCGTGCCGTCGCCGCTGGCGAGGTGACGCTTTCGCGTAAGGTTTCGCTGCTCTTTACCGTGTACGAGGAGGTGGGCCACGGCGGCGCCTTCGTGCCGGCCGACACGCGCGAGATGATCAGCGTTGACATGGGCTGCGTGGGCGACGACCTAGGCTGCACCGAGCACATGGTGTCGATCTGCGCCAAGGATTCGGGCGGTCCGTACAACTACGACCTGGTGACGGCGCTGTCCAATATCGCGCGCGAGCTTGAGCTCGATTACGCTATCGACGTGTATCCGCATTACGGTTCGGACGTCGAAGCCACGCTCTCTGCCGGCTACGACATTCGCCATGGTCTGATCGGCCCCGGCGTGTATGCGAGCCACAACTACGAGCGTAGCCACATGGACGGCGTGCGCAACACCTTCGAGCTCGTCCGCGCCTACGTACAGCGCTAGCGATGCAGCGGCCTCGGCTGATACGGCAGTACCGACCGAGGCCGTCCTCTCTAAGTTGCGGTGAAATAGGGACTGTTTGGCGGTTTTAAACGCTTAAACAGTCCCTATTTCACCGCAAGTTATGGAGGGGATGGGGCGAGGTGCTGCTATTTGATGGCTGCCGTAACGGTACCGCCGCCCAGGACGATGTCGCCGCGATAGACTACGACGGCTTGGCCGGGGGCGATGGCTCGTTGCGGCTCGTCAAAAGTTAGCAGCATTTGCCCGTCTTCGTCACGCGTAAGGGTCGCTGCCTGGTCTTTCTGACGGTAGCGGTACTTGGCGCCCACGCGAATGCCGCCGGCATTGAGCTCTGCCTCCATGCGGTCGGCGGGGGCGCTCCAGATCCAGTCGTTGGCCGTGAGCGCTGTGGCCGTCAGGTCCTCGGCCTCGCCCAGATGCACAATGTTGTTGGCGGCATCGACGCCCGTTACGTACACGGGATGCGCCATCGCGACGCCCAGACCCTTGCGCTGGCCGATGGTATAACGCAACGCGCCGTTATGGCGTCCGACCACGCTGCCGTCGCGCCACACAATGTCGCCCGGTGCAGCGGCATGTCCGCAGCGGCGCTCGATATAGCCCGCGTAGTCGCCGTCCGCGATAAAGCAGATATCCTCGCTCTCGGCCTTCTTGGCGTTGATGAAGCCCTGCTCGGCGGCAATGCGGCGCACGTCGCGCTCTTTGTCCAGCCCAGCCAGCGGAAAGATCGTGCGTGCCAGGCGCTCTTGTGTGAGCGAATACAAAAAGTAGCTTTGGTCCTTTTTGAGATCTTCGCCGCGGTGCAGCTGCCAGGTTCCGTCGGACGCCTGGCTCGTTTTGGCGTAATGACCCGTGGCGATGTAGTCGCAGCCCATATCGAGTGTCGCATCGAGCAGCGCGCCAAACTTAATATGGCGGTTGCAGATGATGCACGGGTTGGGCGTCAGCCCCTCCTGGTAGGCGGTCACGAAGCGCTCGATAACATTGCGGTCGAAGGTCTGCTGTAGGTCGAGCACATGGTGGGGTATCCCCAGGCGCTCGGCGACGGCCTTTGCATCGGCGATGTCGCGATCGACCTTACTCATGCCCGTGACGGGATCGGGCGCGGGACAGGTGAGGCGCATGGTGGCGCCGACGCATTCGTAGCCCTGGCTTTTGAGCAGGTACGCAGTCACGCTGGAATCGACGCCGCCGCTCATGGCGACGAGCACGCGCTTGTTGTGCATGGGGAGGTTCTCCTTGGTGGCATGTGGCCAAAAAAGAAAAGCGGCGCGGGAGGCTGGTTCCGCGCCGCAGACATTGTAGCAAGTTCGGGCGTCTCGTGGGACACCCTGATTGGATGGGCTCAGACTGCCGGGAGAGAGGAGACCGGTTCGCCCTGGGCTCAACCTATGGGCGACGGGCCCTAGCCCTGGAAGAGTGCCGTGGACAGGTAGCGCTCACCGGTATCGGCGAGCAGCGCCACGATGGTCTTGCCCTCGTTCTCGGGGCGCTTGGCCAGCTGTAGCGCGGCCCACACGGCGGCGCCGGACGAAATGCCCACGAGCACGCCCTCCTTGTGGCCCACGGCGCGGCCGGTGGCAAAGGCGTCGTCGTTCTCGACGGGGATGATCTCGTCATAGATCTGGGTGTCCAAGACGTCGGGCACAAAGCCGGCGCCGATACCCTGGATCTTGTGCGGGCCGGCCTGGCCCTTGGAGAGTACCGGGGAGGTGGCGGGCTCGACGGCGACGACCTGAATCTCGGGGTTCTGCTCCTTGAGGAACTCGCCCACGCCGGTCACGGTACCGCCGGTGCCGACGCCGGCGACGAAGATGTTGACCTCGCCGTCGGTGTCATCCCAGATCTCGGGGCCGGTCGTGGCCTTGTGGATGGCGGGGTTGGCGGGGTTCACAAACTGGCCGGCGATGATGCTGTTGGGCGTCTCCTTCTGCAGTTCCTCGGCCTTGGCGATGGCGCCCTTCATGCCCTTGGAACCGTCGGTGAGCACGAGCTGTGCGCCATATGCCTGCATAAGCTTACGGCGCTCGACGGACATGGTCTCGGGCATGGTGATGATCACCTTGTAACCGCGAGCCGCCGCCACCGAGGCGATGCCGACGCCGGTGTTGCCGCTCGTGGGCTCGATGATGGTATAGTCGCCACCGCGCACGAGCTTGCCGGCCTTCTCGGCCTCGTCGATCATGTTCTTGGCGACGCGGTCTTTGACGGATCCGGCGGGGTTGAAGTATTCCAGCTTGACGAGCACGCGGGCCTTGAGGTCCTCATCGGCCTCAAAGTGAGTGAGCTCCAGAAGCGGGGTGTGGCCGATAAGCTGATCGATGGACGTATAAACATTGCTCATGGTGAACCTCCAAAGTGTTCAAATGACTGGATGCCGTGTGGTTTTACGGTGTGTGTAGCAGCGAAACCCACAAACCTTATAGGTTGTTCGTTTTGCTGTTGGCAAGCATAGTAGACGCTAAAGCCTAGTAACGCAATAGGAAATAGAAGATTATTACGAGTCAATAAACGCGGCTCTGTAATTTTAAGCGCCTGACCTGCTGGCGAACGGTCAGGGACGTTGGCGGTGCAACCTCTCGGCAACCATACCGCTCTTATCGCCCTGATAAACGCGGCTCTATCCGAAAAAATTCAAGATGATTCTTGTTGCACTCGTATTCAAATACGACTACTATAGGTGTCAAGGAAGGTCATATTCTAATACGACAAACAAACCTCGAGAAAGGTATTGAAATGGCTATTACGTTTTATCCCGTCCCAGATGGAATCGAACCCTTCCAGCGCGGAATACTTGAGGACGGTAAGGGCGGTGGCGTGCTTATCGACTGCTACCAGCTCGGTTCCGTCATTGTTGCTTTCGCCCACGGGAACCGCCTGCTTAGGCTGGAAGTCAAGACCGTTGAGCTGGACGGTCGTGCGCTCACCGCGAACCTTCTCGGCTTTGGTGCGACAGACGGCTGTTGCTGGACCTCGCTCTTGGTAGATTCTGACCAGTATTCGGGTCGTTCTCCTAAGGAGCTTAACCTTGAGTTTCTAGCGATAGAGGACGACGACGAGTAATCGAGTTGTAGCCCCTGACCCTGACGGGTTGGGGGCTTTCCTTTGGGCAACCTATCTGCCGCTATCGTGCGGATAACCTAGCGTTTTCAATGCCGCCGCTTTCAATGCCCCGTAGTCCACCAGAACAACGTAGGGGTGTTGGAAGGGGCGGTGTTGTAAACGCGGCTCTGGCATGGTTCGGCTGGCTCCCAAAAAATAATTTGATGATTCTTGTTGCACTCGTATTCAAATACGACTACTATAGGTGCCAAGGAAGGTCGTATCCTAATACGACAAACAAACCTAGAGAAAGGTTCGAATGATGCAACGTAGTTTCCAAACCGCCCGTGAGTGTGCCGTACTCGCCCATTATTCCGCTGCGCAGGCGGTGATTGATGGAGTCTCTAACAAGCCTTCGCCGAGTGATGCCCTTATGAATGAGCTTGACCGTCTCGATAGGTTCGAGCGTGATGGCGGTGCTGTTCTCTCGGATGTTATTATGGCGCTCCCGCCCTCGCGTTTTCACATTCCGCTCTCGTTCCCGTGCGGACAGCGTTTCGTCTTTTCCGTGACGGGCGCTGAACTCATTGACCGTCTCAACGCCCTGCGCGACCGCTTGAGCGCCCAGACCCCTTCTATTCGACCGATGTATCTTAATTACGTGATTCGTTACGTCCTTCGTGCAGGTTATGCCCTCTCCCATGAAAAAGAGTTCAGGGATGTTCTGATTGTGGCTGGCACCGACCCCGAGGACTCGCCCGCCGCCTTTGACCCGTCCATCTTCGATGATTTGTTTCCTAATGGCGCTGTCGATGCTGACGGTACGGATGCCGAGGTGTTCTGATGCGCCTGCGTTACGACCCCTGCCCGCTTGCCCATGTTGTCGATGATTTCGAGGGCGAAACTTTGGAACGTCTGGCGGGTCGCGTCAAGGTTCCTGCCGTGGCAGACCCTGACCCTGACGAAGCGCTGCTGTATATCCACGCTTTTGCGGTACGCCGCCGTCCTCCCAAGAATTGTAACAACCCTTGCCTGCTTCTCACCTATGACGGTGACCCTTCCAGCCCGCTATTCTGGGTCAAGGCTGGTAAGTACTGGCACGCTGCTCGTTTGGAAAGTGAGCGCAAGCGCCTGTTATCCAGTGCTGGCGGTTGCGTGAGAACCGAGCGCGATAAGGACGGGTTCCAGTTCTACGTCCGCGTCTACCACCTTCGTAAATGGGTTCTTCTCCTGCCGCTGGCGCTCTGCGCCCTTCTCCTGTGTCTGTCCCTCTCGCTATGCTCGCCCTCGGGTTCGCCCGACTTCCTATCTGGCATGACGGGAACGGCTGGCGCTACGTCCAAGCCCGTTGTCTCGGTCGATTACGCCGCGTATGATGCCACGGTCGATAGCGTTTGGAAAGCCGATACCCTGACTCAAGATTTCCGTCTTTCGCTCCCTTCGACCTGCAAGTACGCAAAGGGCAAAGAGGGGGGCAACCCGATTATCTCCAGCCCGAGCATCATGGTCGATTTGAACCATGACGGGAAATATGATTTCGACACCGAATATGTTTATAACGCCCCTGATAAAACGGGGTACGGTGCCTTTATTCGCCCTGGGTGTGAGGTTAATCGTATCAAGCTCACGCAGTCCGTCCCAGCTGGCACCTATAGCGCCCGCACCGTCTGGAACTCCGTGCTAGCCCGTGACGGGAAAACGCCCGCTGGCTCGACCTCGTTCGATTTCACCCTGACCGTTGAGTAGGTGATACCGCTTTCGATCAGTTCCGAAAGCGTGTCATAGAAAGGTTTCCGCGATGGATGCGGAAACGTAACCCCTCCCGAAAGGAGACTGTCATGTTAAACCCCAAGACCGCCGTAAAGCTCATGCCCGCGCTCGCGCTCGCAGCTGTTATCGGTTCCCCGCTCTCGGCTTTTGCCGCACCCGCCGTCACCCTCGGCGCTGATAACGCTGTCGAAAGCTCCGAGCAGGGTACCGCGACCGCCAACGTCCCCGTCACCCTCACGGCTGACGGCACTTGGAAGGATAAGAACGGCACCGACCATGACATGGGCAAGTATGTCGTTACCGTCCCGACCTCGATTTCCGTTACTGGTATCGGTGCTGGCTCCAACTCCATTACTGTAAAGTATCGCGTCAACGTGGCAGGCATTATCGGCAACGGCAAAAAGGTTACGGCTCGTGCCCAGACCGACCGTCACCAAGCGCCGTATATGCTGAACGTCACGCAGGGCAAGACCGAATTCACCGCCAAGGACATTAGCAACGGCACGACCGATACCAAGGGCGTGCTGCATATCAACGGCTCCGATTCCGAGGATACCCTTAGCACCCAGCAGGACGTTTGGTACTCCGATTCCGTCACTGGCAACGTTACGTATAACTTCGCTATCGCCTAGAAAGGGCTATTCATCATGGCTTACAAGCTCGACCTTAACGGTCACCATTTCTTCCTCGCTGGTAATTCCATCGCCTACGAGTACGACCGCGCCACGAACCAGCGCACGGACGTTGTGCAGGGAACCCGCTTCGATGTGGTTGACCTCCAAAACGGCTATGAGCATTTAAACGTGCTGGTCGAGGGCGCTCCCGTGCTCCTGTTCGACCCCGATGCCGAGATTCCCACGGGTACCGAGGTGGTCTTTACCAACCTCAACGCCCGCCCCTATGTCGGTCGTAACGGTCGTATCGCCGTCACCGCGTCCGCTGATGCCTGCCGACTGGCTAACCAGCCGCGCGGCAAGGAGTAACGACCCCCTGACCGCTGCCGATTACAGCTGCCGCCCCCGCGTCTCAAAACGCCAATCCCGAGCGCGGGGCGGCTTTCTTTCAACTGAACCCGTTCACGATTAAGGAGCCGTTACTATGGTTTATTTTATCGCCCTCTTTAAGGGAATAGTTGCAACGCTCTCGAATGTCTGGTTTTTCCTTCCTGACTGGCTCGCTAGCCACCGTATGCCCTCGCTCGCTCGCGGTGTCCAGACTGCCCAGCTGATTCTGCTGCTCGCCCTCGTCCTCTGGGTTCTGTCGGCTATGGCTGGCAACCCCGTCTCGTTCTACCACTAGGGGGCGGTTCCCGTGTGCAAGACGCTCCGCGCCCTGTTCTGCTTCGTCTTGGTTCTCTACGCGCTTACCCTCGGCTGGCTCGTCTCCGAGACTGCCCGCATTAGCGCCGCCGTCCCGCCCGCGCCCCTCCCGCCCTTCGAGTGCTGTGCGCCCTGGGTTCGGGGTAGCGCCGCCGTTCCCGTCAACGCCCGCGAGTTCGATAGGTTCGAGTCCTCGGACGGCTCCGCTCTCTCGCTGCGCCTAGTCCCCTCTGGCGGCAAGACCCCCGCCCTGCTGTTCGCGGTGTCCTCGCCCGATGCCGCGTCAATTTCCGTCACCTCCGCTTCGGTCGGCGGTCGCTCCGTCCTCGGCTCCTTTGTCGGTCACGGTGTCGAGGTCGGTTCGGACGGTGAACCCGTAGCCCTCTGGTGCGCCTACGAGGTCGCGCCCCCGCTGCGTGACGGCTCGGCGCTCTCCCTCTCCGTCACTTCTGTTTACCCTGACGGCTCCCGTGCCGTCTTTAGCCGTTTCGGGGGTGTCTCCCGTGCTGTATGACTTCCTGACCACTAACCGCTGCGTGTCGCGGTTTTTCCTGCCCCTCGCCGCCCGTCTCGATGCCCGTGACGATAGGCGTTTGGAGCGCGGCGTTCTGGTGAGCGCCCGCAAGCCCCTAGTTCCCGCCCTGCTCCCCGCCCTCGTCCTCGGCATAAACTCCTTCCTGCCCCTCGTCCTCGCCTATGTGCTGCTCTCGTTTGTGTGCAGGAGCTTTATCTTCCTGCCGCTGCTCGTCCCCGCCGCGCTCTCGATCGCCCTCGGCGCGTGGCTCCTTCTGGTCGCTGTCGGCTTCAATGTCAGGCTCTATCCCTGCGCTTGGGCTGTGATTCCCGTCTCGGCTTTCCTCAACGATGCCAAGCTCTACCGCGAGCAAACTGTGGACGCTAAGAGCGGCAAGACCGCCCGCGTCTCGGGTATGCGCGTCCGCGTCTACTCCCGCGGTTCTACCCTCACCGTCCGCGCCCTCGATGATGCCGAGTGGTGCAGGCAGACGGGGGAGTTGGACAAGCTCGGTCTGGGTGCTGCCTTGGGTTGTAGGCTGGAATCCAAGACGCATGGCATATCTTCTTGGGACTACGTGTACCGCGTTGTCGAGGATACCCGTATCCAAGCCGTTCCCCGCCTGCTGTCCTCCGAGCCTACGGGTCGGCTCGATGCGATACCGCTGACGGGTGAGCTGTCGTGGAACTTCGCACATCTGCCCCATATGCTCATAGCCGGCGGCACTGGCGGTGGCAAGTCCACGTTTATCTACTACCTGATAGCCGAGTTCTTACGGCTCGGAAACTCCCGCGGGTTCGCGGGTGAGGTGTATATCTGCGACCCGAAAAACGCCGAGCTGGCTTCTCTATCACATGTCATAGGCTCCGACCGCGTGGGCGTATCGCCCGCCCAGATTGCCAAGGTCGTGCGCCTGTGCAGGGAGGAAATGGATAGGCGATACGAGTACATGCAAGACCCCGAGCGTTTCCGTTTCGGTGCCAACGCCTTTACCTACGGTCTGAACCCCGTGTTCCTGATATTCGATGAGGTCGCGGCGTTCAAGGCTGGCGCGGACAAAAAGACGTTCGCCGAGGTATGGGACAACCTGACCCAGCTTGTTCTGAAAGCTCGCGCCGCCAACGTGTTCGTGATTCTGGCTATGCAGCAGCCCCGCGCCGATACCATATCGACCGACATACGCGACAACTTGGGCGCTCGCGTGTCCCTCGGCACGCTGTCCCGCGAGGGCTACCAGATGGCTTTCGGCTGCTCGGTCGATGCCGCGCCCATCGAGGAAAAGGGCACGGGCTATATCATGCTCGACGGCTGGGACGCTCCAAGACCTTTTAAAGCCCCGTTTGCGGACTACTCGAAGGTCGACTACCCGAAAGAGCTGAAACGGCTTTATATCGCCGCTCAACGCCGTAACGGGGTATCTCCCGTGAACCCCGAGGGCGAAACCGCCGAGAAGCCCGCAGATATTCAAGACGCATAGGGTATAGCGCCACGGGGGCGGGGTCGGCGGCGCGGGACGCGCCAGCCGAGCGGAGCGACCCCGAACCCGTGGCGGGGAGGGCGAAGCCCGACCGTACTTTACTTGATATATATGTCAACATCTGTCCGCGGAAGTTCGCCCGTTTTGGGCGGTTCCCGCTGGTGAACCCAAGTTTTTTCGCGGATGTGCGGAAGGTGGTATGTACCAGTTGGCGCTCGAATGGGTCAAGACCATCGAGACGCCCACCACGATTGAGGTTTGGGAGTATTCGGCTCCCGCTGGGCGCATGAACCCAGAAGCCCGCCGTGACGATGATTCAGAGGATGAAAGCGAACGTGGGCGAAAGCCCGATGCAGCCGCTTATTACGATGCCGCGAAACGGCGGCAGAGGCACTACAGGGGCGTTCGTTGGGAGATAGCCCGCCTTATCGACTGCAATTTCGATGATTCGACCAAGTTTCTAACGCTCACGTTCGCAGATAACGTAACCGATATTAAATATTGCAACCGCGAGTTTCGCAAGTTTATTAAGCGCCTTAACCGCCGAGTGTATGGAACGGATAAGACGAAAGTGCGCTATCTGGCTGTGTGGGAAGCCCAGAAACGCGGGGCTATCCATTACCACGTTGTCCTGTTCGGTCTGCCGTATATCAGGCTCTCCGAGCTGCGCGAGGTGTGGGGTCACGGTTTCGTCAAGATTAACCGCGTTGACGTTGACCAGCGTATGAACGTTGGGCGTTATATCTCCAAGTATTTCAGCAAGGACGTTGACGAGGGTTCCTACAAGCAGAAGAAGTTTTCCGCAGTCAGAACCTTATTCAGCCTGTGGAAGAGCGTTTCACCACGCTCGAACCTCTTTCGTTCGAGGGCTATACGGTGGCTTTCACGAAGGAATACGACCAATTGATACCAGACCTTTACGGTGGGGGTGGGGGATACGCCCCGCGTAAGGTTCGGTACACGAAGATAGGGAAGGACTGGTAGCCTATGGCTAGCTGTGTGATGGTCGATAAGACCGATTTAATCGCGTTGGGCTTCACGCCCTCCAAGTCTGCCGACATAATCCGAGCCGCCAAGCGGCTCATGGTGTCGCGCGGCTTCGGGTTCTACGGCTCCCGCAAGGTGGGGCGCGTCCCTGCCGCCGCCGTTGCCGATATTATCGGCGTTGACCCCGTGGGGGCGCATGATGCCCAAAACGAGTAACGTATACCGCGACAAACGTAACGGTACGTGGTATTTCGTGGCGAACCTCGGCACCGATGCGGAGGGCAAGCGCATACGCCACTGGGGGCGCGGCTACAAGACCCAGAAGGACGCGAAAGCCGCCTACGATGCGTATATGGCTGACTTCTCCAAGACCGCCGTTCGTGGCAACTCCACTATGTCGTTCGGTGAGTTCTACCGCTCCTATTGGGAGCCTGACTATAGGGGGCGCGTCCGTGAAAGCACTTTCTATGCCCGCCGTTCGGTAGCTCGAAAGCACTTCGGCGCTTTCGATCGCCTGCGGCTGCGGGACATTGACCCGCCGATGCTGAAGCGGTGGCAAAACGGGCTGCTGGAAGGTCACGCGCCCTCCTATGTTCGGCTCGCGTTCAACTACTTCTCTATGGTCTTGGACATGGCGGTTCGGCTGGGGCTGTTGCAGCGCAACCCCGCCAAGCAGGTCGGCAACGTGCGAAAGCCGCGCCGTGAGGTCGATTTCTGGACGCGGGACGAGTTCGAGCGCGTGGCGGCTACCTTCGACACGTCCGAGTATTACGGGCTTCATGGCTTCACGTGCCTTTGGCTGCTCTATATGACGGGGCTTCGGATGGGCGAAGCCCAAGCCCTGCGCTGGTCTGCTATCGACTTCGGCGCGGGTACCCTGTCGGTGGGCTGCTCGATGTACTATCGCAGCTCCCGCGACTGGAAGATTACGCCGCCAAAGACCAAGGCGGGCAAGCGCGTTATAGCGCTCGATTCGCTCACGCTGGAATATCTTGGACGCTGGCGCGATGTGCAACGGCGCAACGTCTCTACCGATTTCGTCCTGTCGTGGGGCGGCGACCCGCTTTCCAAGCATACCGTTAGGCGGCTCATTGAGCGCCACGCGCCTATGGCTGGCGTTCATCGGATACGCCCCCACGGTCTGCGGCACTCCCACGCCGCCCCATTGATTGATTTGGGTGAGAACGCCTTGGCTATCCGCGATAGGCTGGGTCATGAGGACGTGCAAACTACTTTGGGAACCTACGGGCATTTATACGCCCAAGCGAACAAGGGCGTTGCCGCCCGTCTCGATGCAGCGTTCTCTACACCCTCGGGCGGGCAACCGATTTGCAACCAACCCAGCGCGTGCGACCAGCCCGCACCCGTGGTGAACGGCACCGACAGCGCCTAAAAACGCAGGTCGGGTGTTATCGAACCGTGTTTCGTTATGACGAGTCGATTAACCATCTTGACGGGAATGGGTATTTTCAAAACCAATTTTTCGGCTAGAATTTCTACGGACTAAATGACCGAAAGGCAGCACTATACATGTTGGTTTCCACTAAGGGCAGATATGCCCTGCGCGTTATGGTCGATCTGGCCGAGCACCAGGCGGCCGGTCGCATCCCGCTCAAAGAGATCGCGGCGCGACAGGGGATTTCCGAGAAATATCTCGAGAACATCTTGGCTACGCTCGTGCGCGCCAACATGCTTTCG
>DBFOIV010000086.1:0-5305 GCA_048489175.1 Collinsella sp.
AAAGCCCGGCTACCGTAGTAGCCGGGCTGTTGCGTTTGGAGCGGACAACGGGGCTCGAACCCGCGACCCCAACCTTGGCAAGGTTGTGCTCTACCAACTGAGCCATGTCCGCATATGTAAAACAAAACGGGCGCCGGAGCGTCCGGATGTTGCCTGGAGGCGAAGCCCGGATTCGAACCGGGGGTAAAGGCTTTGCAGGCCTCTGCCTTACCACTTGGCCACTTCGCCGAAAAAGGACCGCCTAAACGGTCCGGAAATGCAATGGAGCGGACAACGGGGCTCGAACCCGCGACCCCAACCTTGGCAAGGTTGTGCTCTACCAACTGAGCCATGTCCGCTTGCGGGTTATTAATTTACGCGAGTTGTCCAAAAGACGCAAGTACTTTTTTCAAAAAACTTGTCTGCCGCATGTTCTTAGTAGCTAAACGCGCTAAAGCGATTGGCTAGGCACACGATTCCAGTGCTCCGCTAAACAGCTTCACCATCTGCACGCGCGTGCCGGCGCCGTCCGTACGACGAGCAACCTCCACGTTATCGACGAGCATACGCATAAGCTTGATGCCACGGCCGCGTTCCTCGGATGCGACCGGTTCGCTCGTTTCATCGATAGAATAGCCGGCACCTCGATCAAGCACCTCAACCACAACGCGATCGCCATAGGCCTGAACCGTCAGGACGCACCCGATACCGCCCGCATGGTCATAGGCATTACCCAGCGCCTCCCCCGACGCCAATGCGACATCGTAGCGCTCGTCACGGCGCAACGGGAGCGATTCAAGGAGTTCGGCGATGCGATGTCGGTAGTATGGAAGATTCTCGATACCCTGACGGACCTCGACGCTCTTACTCCAGCGAGGCAGCTCCCCCACCGGAATGGCGGGAATAGACTCCCGTGCCGGCCCCGCGACATGAAGGATATCGACAAGACGAGCAATCTCCAAAAAGCGAACAACTTCACCTGATGCATTGACGAGCGAAAGCAGGCCTTCTCGCCTCATGAGCTCACGAGCGCGCGAAAGCAGGAATGCCAAGCCCGTCGAATCGATAAAGCTAACAGTCTGACAGTTGATGACGACACGACGCACGCCGCGGCCAATCAAAGCATCCAGCCGCCGACGCAGCGCAGGCACCGTGGCGATGTCGATATCGCCTGGTGGCGTCAAAACCGCTATGTCATTCCACTCATTCATACGACCATGGTTCCCCAAAAAAGCCCACTCGATGCATTCGTTTCCCCAACCGTACGGATTCAGCCCGCCCAGCGTCGTCTATGAACGACCCCGTAAAAACTCAAGGGACACCAATGCAATGTCATCGTCCAGCGCCGATTCGGTAAATCGGTCAAGCTCGCCCAAGACCTTGCCGCAGATTCCCGATACGCCCTCACCCGAGACAGAGAGCAGAAGGTCACGAAGGCGCTGCTCGCCAAAGAACGCTCCGGTGCGGTCGCGGGCCTCAATCGTTCCATCCGTATACATGAAGAGCATGTCGCCAGGAGCGAACGTAAACACTCCCGTCTCGTACACCATGCTCTCAAAGGCACCGATTACGCCCGATTGGCATCCAAGCAGCTCGACCTCTCCCCCACGGGCCTCGCCGCCACCCAGCGGCATCGACTCTGGCCTGATGACCATGGTCGGAGGATGGCCCGCCGAACAATACGTTGCGCGTCCGGCTTTAAGGTCAATCTTGGCGATAAAGGCCGTCACGAACGTCTCGACCCTCGAGAAGCCCATGAGCATGCTGTTAAGGGAGCGTGCCATGCGGGCCGGTCCAGCGCCCTCCCAGGCATATGCCGTCAGGGCCGTCTTGACGAGCGCGGACATCGATGCAGCCTCAATGCCTTTGCCAGACACATCGCCCAAAATCATGACGGCGCAGTCGTCGGGAAGACGGATGAGCGTATAGAAATCGCCGCCGACCAACGCCGAGTTCGTGGCCGACAGGTACACCGAATCGGTTGCGATACCCGGAACATCCCCCAGGGAATTTCTCATGCCGATCTGAAGGGTCTGAGCGATATGGCGCTCCTCGCGCTTTTGAGATTCGCCTTCGTAGATCAGTTCAAAGTCATGCGCCAAGTGCACCAAGTAGTCATATTCAAGATCATCAATCGGCTCTTGGCTACCATCACGAAGCAGCAGCGCGCGCGTCGTCGGGCTCTTCGCAACAGAAGCAGGAACAATCGCGTCGTTACTGTGCTTGCCATCACCCTCAGAGCGCGGGCGCCCCGCCTCGATGCCGGAGTCGACGTAGAGACCTTGACAAGGCAGACCATGCGCCCTAAGCCAGCCTCCCATAGGCATCGATTCGTCAACGCGAGTTATACGGACGTGTTTAAGGTCCTCGGCACTCGTACCGCCCAAAACAGATGCCTCAAAGCCATCAGGGCCAGCCCCCAGACGTGCCGCTGGCGCCGTCGTGGAAAAGAAAAGCTTCTCGGGATCGTCCGGCAAAGCAACGCGACTGCCGCCTTCAAAATCTATGACGTAGGAATCCAGACTGGCGTCATACTCAACAGGGCAAAAATGGCAGTTAAGCATATTGCAGATCTCGGACGATACCGCCTGGGTAGCCGCGGCGGAATCGTCTAGAAAGGTAAACAACTCATCACGCAAGACATTGAGCGAGCGGCCAAGCTCGGCCGTGCGACGGGAGCGAAGGCTCGATGCCATGCCGACCAGCTGGATAGACAGGTAATCGCAAATAACCTCGAGCACATTAACGTCATAGGCGAGCGGTGCCTGAGGGCGTTTCCAACCAACTTCCAGCACGCCAAGAATCTGCGTACCGTAAAAAACGGGAAGACAGATCTCGCTGCGGTACGGAGGCATATCCTGCATGCGCAACAGGTGCTTAGAACGATTGTCCAAGTCCATAAACATACCGGAGGCGGCCTTATCACCCTCAAGGTCCTGTTGAATCGACAAGCGACAGGCACGCGACTCACGAAGAACATACGTCGGAATGCCAGCACCATACGGCAAAAACTCAGGCAGGTAGCTGTCGTACAGCTCCTTGGAAACACCGCGAAGTTTAAAACCGCCGCTCTCAGAAAAATAGATAGCGGCACCCGAAGCATCGAGCGTTCCTACAAGCTGGTTCAAAACGGTATCAAGTAGGCTGGGCAACTCATCGGAGCCCACAGTGCTCATAATGACCGAGAGCGTGCCAGAGAGGCGCTTGTTCGCCACTCTAAGCTCCGAAAGCGCACGCTTGAGCTGGCGGTCGTGCGAATACTGTTCTTCGATGCTATGGAGCGCCACCAGGACACGTGGCGCGCGGCGCCCAAAGATGCGTGGAGGCGTTACGGAGCCCGCACGAACCAAGACGGGGATAAAGGAGCCGTCACTCAGCTTGAGCATCAGTTCGTTCTCGGAGCCATCAGTTTCAAATGGCAGACGATGTTCCGTCGCACGTTCAAAAGCGGACGAGTACAGGACGTCTTTAACATCTCCACCAATGACGTCGGCGCGTTCCTCGCACATCAAACCAAGTAAGCGATTATTCACATGCAGAATGGTTCCGTCGAGCTCGCAGATGATGACAGCATCGCTCGTGATCTCGACTAGTTGGGCAACGTCTGCCCACTCGTTGTGTTCAAGCGTTTCCATCGTGGACCCCGCCGTCTATCGGTAACAAAAAAGCCTCCGAAGAGGCTTCTCAAATGCGATGGTGTCGGAGGCGGGACTTGAACCCGCATGACCAAAAAGCGGTCACTAGCACCTCAAGCTAGCGCGTCTGCCAATTCCGCCACTCCGACATGCTATGTTGTTGATTCACGGTTCGTTTTGTTGGACCCGCGCCTTCAACGAGGAAAATAATAACCTATGATTCGAGAACTGTGCAAGCACTTTTTTCAAAAAAGTTTACGAATTTGTAAATGCGCAGGCAACACCGATTCGGGGCCTGCAAATACGTACTTCAGGCACAGTTCTCAAACATGTTCTGGGAGCTGATATAAATTTAGTGGCTCGGCTTTGCCTAGCCCTTATATAAGGAGGCCGGAGCTAAAGCTCCGGCCTCGCTATCTTTCCCATTAGATTAAGTGAGCGATCAAGGAATCGCACCCCCTCTGCAGTGGTAACACAGGGCCCGTGCTGGACTTAGTTTTCAGAACATTCCGCAGACCAGGAAACCCCCTTATCCGCGGCTCCGAAGGAGCAGGATAAGGGGGTTTCCATGGTCGAGGACGTTCTGAAAACTAAGTCAAGCGCGGGCCCGGACGAGAACAACCGACTACAGGTCGATGTGCGATTCCTTGATCGGGAACGGCTCCGCGAAGTGGCACGCGCAGCAGTGACCAGGTGCAACTTCCTTAAACTCGGGAAGCTTCTCAGAGCAGATACCCTGAGCGATCGGGCAGCGAGTGTGGAAACGGCAACCGGTCGGCGGATCCAGCGGCGACGGCGGATCGCCAGCGAGGATGATGCGCTTGCGGGTCTTCTGGATATCAGGATCGGGAACCGGCACGGCAGACAGCAGCGACTGCGTGTACGGATGGTGAGGCTCGCTGTAGAGCGTCTTCCAGTCCGAAACCTCAACCATCTTACCCAGATACATAACGGCAACGCGATCGGAAATGTGCTGCACGACGGACAGGTCGTGAGCGATAAACAGATACGCGGTACCGAACTTGTCCTGGAGCTCCTTAAGAAGGTTCAGAACCTGGGCCTGAATGGATACGTCAAGTGCAGAGACAGGCTCGTCGCAGATAATCAGCTTGGGCTTCAGAGCGAACGCGCGGGCGATGCCGACACGCTGGCGCTGGCCGCCCGAGAACTCGTGCGGATAACGGTTGATGTGCTCGGGATTCAGACCGACGACGTCCAGCAGCTCGCGGACGCGCTCGATGCGCTCCTCCTTGGTACCCACGCCATGAATGGTCATGGGCTCGGAGACGATCTCGCCGATGGTCATACGGGGATTGAGCGAAGCATAGGGATCCTGGAAGATGAACTGCATCTCGCGACGCATGTCCTTGATCTCATGCTTGCTCATCTCGGCAACATCTTTACCCTGGAAGAACACCTTACCGGCGGTCGGCTTGGTCAGGCGCATGATGGTGCGACCCGTCGTGGACTTACCGCAACCAGACTCACCAACCAGACCAAAGGTCTCGCCCGGATAAATCTCGAACGAAATGTCATTTACTGCAGAGACAACACGCTTGGAGAAGCGCTTGGCGAACATGCCGGACTCAGCGGGGAACTCCTTAGAGAGGTGCTCGACCTTCAGCAGCGGAGTACGCTCGTTGGTATCTGCCATTACGCCTCGCCTCCCTTCTTGGAATCCTTGCGCGTAC
>DBFOIV010000087.1:0-9821 GCA_048489175.1 Collinsella sp.
GGCGAGATCACGGCAGACGAGGCTCGCGTCCACCCCAACCGTTCGGTCATCACCCGCGCACTGGGCTCGGACCCCGCCATGTATGCCGACCACTTCACTCTGCATATCGAGGAAGGCGACCGCCTGATCCTGTGCTCCGACGGCCTTTCGAGCATGATTCCCGATAGCGATATCGAGAACATCGCCACGCAGTCCTCAACCGCGCAAATCTGCGTCGACAACCTAGTGGACGCGGCGCTTGCCGCCGGCGGCCACGACAACGTGACCGTAGTAGTCGTTGACCTGGTTGACGATGGCGTCATGCGCGAGGCGCAACGCGTGCGTCGCCGCAACGTTACTATCGCCGCCATCCTGGCCCTCGTCTTTGTGCTGGCAGCTGGCATCTGGGCCTACACGGGTGTCACCGGCTCGTACTACCTGGGTACCTACCAGGGCAATGTCGCCGTCTGGCGCGGCCTGCCCGGCAAGCCACTCGGACTCAAGCTCCACTGGCTCGAAAGCGAAACCAGCATCAAGCTGTCCGACCTGCCCGAAGACACGCAAAACCGCCTCAAGGCGGGCATTCCGCAAACAAGTGTCGACGATGCGCAGGACACGATATCCAAGTACCGCCACCAGATCGACGAGGAGCAGACCCGCCAGGTGATCGACGCGCAAACGATTCGCGACAACACCAATCAGGGATCGACCTCCGAATCAGATTCCGAGAAAACCGCCGAACAGTCCGCCGAGGCCGAAGCCTCCGATAAGAATTAGAAAGGGAGTGCCGCTTATGAGTCGCCGCAACACCGAGCTGCTCTTGCTCATCGCCTCGGCGTTCCCCGTCATCCTGCTGTATGCGATGTACGTCCTCACCGCGGGCGCTGCCATCTCCTTTGAGACGCTCGCCGTACCGATCGGCCTCTTTGCCGCCTTTGCCGCGGCCCACATTGCCGTGCGCATCTTGGCGCCCGGTGCCGACCCCGCCATCCTGCCCATCGTATTTATACTTTCGGGCATCGGCATCACGTTCGTGACGCGTCTCGCCCCCGCTCTCGCCATCTCACAGCTCATCATCCTGTTTGTCTCGGTGGCGCTCATGGTGGGAACGCTTGCACTAGTCAAAAACCTCGACGTGGTCATGCGCTACAAGTACACCTTTGGCATCATCGGCATCATTCTGCTGATGCTGCCTATCTTTATCGGCACCACGATCTCGGGCTCCAAGCTGTGGATTCGCATCGCGGGCTTTACCATCCAGCCTAGCGAGTTCGCCAAGGTCTTTATCGTGCTGTTCCTGGCCGGGTACCTGGCCGAGAACCGCGAGCTACTCTCCATCTCCAACCGCAAGATCTTGGGCTTTAAGATCCCTCGCCTGCGACTGCTGCTGCCGCTGTTTGCCGTGTGGGGTGTGTGCCTGCTCGTCGTCGTCTTCGAACGCGACCTGGGTTCGGCCGTGCTGTTCTACACCATCTTCTTGCTGATGCTCTACGTTGCCACGGGGCGCTTTTCGTATGTCGTTATCGGCCTTGCGCTCTTAGCCGTTGGAGCCGTGGGCGCCTACAAGTTCCTGTCGCACGTTCAGGTGCGTTTCCAGGTTTGGGTCGATCCGTTTAAGGACGCCCAGGGCCAGGGCTACCAGATCGTCCAGTCGCTCTTCTCGCTTGCCGACGGCGGTCTGGTCGGCGTTGGCATCGGCAACGGGATGGCCAACAACATCCCCGTCGTCGAGTCCGACTTTATCTTCTCGGCCATCGGCGAGGAGATGGGTCTTTTGGGCGGCGGCGCCGTGCTCATCCTGTTTATGCTCTTTGCCGTGCGTGGCCTCACCACGGCTGCCCGCGCTAAATCCGACCTCGCCGCCTTTAGCGCCACGGGCCTTACGGCCGCCATCAGCTTCCAGGCCTTCTTGATCGTTGGCGGCGTTACCCGCCTGATCCCGCTGACCGGCGTCACCTTGCCCTTTATGAGCCAGGGCGGCTCCTCGCTGCTGGCGAGCTTTATCATCGTCGCGCTCCTGCTGCGCGCCGGTGACGAGGCGACCGGACGCGAGGCCGAGCTTACCGGCACCGGCACCATGGCCGCCATCACCGATGATCAGGTCGCATCTGCCGCCGCCCCGACGGGCACGCGCTTTGCCACCTCGTCTTCCTACGGCAGCGGCAGCCATTCCGTCGGCTCGCGCATGCGCCGTCGCCTGCTCGACACACCTGAATCCGGTGTGCTCGGCCGCGTGGCGCTCGCCAACCGTCTAACCCGCGCGGTGCTCGCCTTTACGGCGCTGTTCGCCATCCTTATCGGCAACCTCACCTATGTCCAGGTCATCAAGGCCAAGGACTATCAGGACATGCCGACCAACAACCACACCATCGCCCGCTCCAAGTACATCCAGCGCGGTTCCATCATCACGTCCGACGGCGTGACGCTGGCCGAGTCGCTGCAACAGGAGGACGGCACCTACGTACGCTCCTACCCCAACGGTAACCTGGCAGCGCACGTGGTTGGCTACGTGAGCCAGCAGTATGGCACCACCGCCATCGAGAGCGTCATGAACGACACGCTCACCGGCTCTAAGGATTACTCCAGCTGGAACAACGCCATCGCGTCGCTCGCGGGCCAGACCCAGCCGGGCAACACCGCCAAGCTCACCATCGACTCGCGCATCCAGACGGCTGCCGAGCAGGCACTCAAGGGCTTTAAGGGCGCTGTAGTGGTCATCGACCCGCGTACCGGCGCGGTGCTCGCATGTGCCAGCTCGCCCACCTACGACAACACCAACATCGATGCCCTGCTGCAGACGGGCGGCGGCGAGGACGGCTCCATGTACAATCGCGCCATGGACGCGCTGTACACGCCGGGCTCAACGTTTAAGGTCGTTACGCTTTCCGCGGCACTCGAGACCGGTGCCGCCAGCCTTACCAGCACCTACCAGGCGCCCGGCTCCATGGACATCGGCAACGCACCGGTCACCAACTATGCCAACGAGAGCTACGGCACCATCAGCCTGCAGCAGGCCTTTGCCGTGTCCTCCAACGTCGTCTTTGGCCAGGTGGCAAACGAAGTTGGCGCAAACACGCTCGTACAGTTTGCCAACGCCTTTGGCTACGGCCAAAAGCTCGGCCAGGACCTGACCTCCGCGGCCTCCATCATGGCCGACCCGTCGCTCATGACCGAGTGGGAGACCGCCTGGGCCGGCGCCGGCCAGCCTGTCGGCATGGACCACACGCCCGGCCCGCAGACCACCGTCATGCAAAACGCCGTGATTGCCGCCGCCATCGCTAACAGCGGCGTGGTCATGGACCCGTACTTTGTAGCCCAGGTACTCGCCCCGGACGGAACCGTGGTCAAGACCACGCAGTCCCGCTCGCTGGGTCAGGCCGTCAGCTCCGCCACGGCCGACCAGGTCAAGCAGGCCATGCTTGCCGTCGTCCAGTCCGGCACCGGCACCGATGCCCAGATCCCCGGCGTCAAGGTCGCCGGCAAGACCGGCTCGGCCGAGACCGGCGGCACCAACGTCAACTCGATGTTCGTTGGCTTTGCACCTTACGATTCACCCACGGTCGCCATCTCGGTGGCCTTGGAGGATTTCGACAAGCATGACGTCAAGGCCGCCAAGATCGCCGGTATCGTCCTGACCGCGGCGCTTGCCGCACAGGGAGCGTGATGCCCATGATCGAATCGGACACCCGAGGCGCGCCGCGGCCGAAGAGTTAGCGGCAACGCGCCACACGGCCCCAGCGGCCACATCGTAGGTACTACACACATCGTTGAGCGAATAGTTATGTTAGGAGCAGGAATGGAACAGAGGGTCCTCGGGGGAAGATACCTCCTCAAGGATAAGGTGGGAACAGGCGGCATGGCGACCGTCTACCGTGCACAGGACCAGGTCCTCGACCGCACGGTTGCCGTCAAGATCATGCTGCCGCAGTATGCTGGCGACGCAACCTTCGCCGCACGCTTTAAGCAGGAGGCCCAGGCAGCAGCCGGTCTCTCCTCCCCCTATATCGTGGGCGTCTACGATTGGGGCAAGGACGGCGACACCTATTACATCGTCATGGAGTACCTGCGCGGCACCGACCTTAAGAGCGGCATCAAGAGCCACGGCGCCCTCGACCCCAAGAAGGTCGCCCAGATCGGCTCGCAGATCAGCTCCGCGCTTTCGGTCGCCCACAAGCACGAGATCATCCACCGCGACATTAAGCCGCAGAACATCATGGTGCTGCCCGACGGCAACATCAAGGTGATGGACTTTGGCATCGCGCGCGCCAAGAACAGCCACCTCACGCAAGACAACAACGTGCTGGGAACCGCCCACTACGTCAGCCCCGAGCAGACCCGCGGTCAGGACCTCGGCCCCACCTCGGATATCTACTCGCTGGGCGTCGTGATGTACGAGTGCGCCACCGGCCGCGTTCCCTTTGACGGTGACGACGCCATCTCGGTCGCACTCAAGCAAGTCAACGAGCTGCCTATTCCGCCGAGCCAGATCAACTCCGGTGTCGACGCCGACCTTGAGCGCATCATCCTCAAGTGCATGGAGAAGGACCCGGCAAACCGCTTCCAGACCGCCGACGAGCTTCGTCAGGTGCTCAACAGCTACCTGTCGGGCCGTGCCGTCAACGTCTCGGAGCCCACGCGCATCATCGGTGCCCCCGGTGAGCTGGGCGCCACCAAGACTCGCGAGCTTTCCGATCAGACGCGCGCCATGGTGCGTCCCGTCTCGGGCGTGAGCGGCCAGAATACCGCCCGTAGCTCGGTTTCGGGCTCCACCGGCTCCTACGAGGTCGAAAAGCCCAAATCCAACAAGAACAAGATCATCGCCGCCGTGGTGGCAGCCGTTGCCGTCATCGGCATCGTGGTGGCCTTTGCCACAGGACTCTTTGGCGGCGAGCAGGTCACCGTGCCCGATGTGCTGGGCAAGGACCAGCAGACTGCCGTCGAGCTGATCAAGGAAGCCGGCCTCGAGGTCGGCACCATCGACCAAAGCTACAACGACGATGTCGACGAGGGCAAGGTCGCCGAGCAGACGCCCAACGGCAACACCAAGAAGGCCAAGGGCACCAAGGTGAACCTGGTAATCTCCAAGGGTCCCAAGCCCTCCGAGAAGGTTGAGGTTCCCCGGCTTGTCGGCCTGACCAAGGACCAGGCCGAGGCCGCGCTGGCAAGCGTTGGCCTGAAGGGCAACGCCTCCGAGGAGGCCAACGAGGCCGATGAGGGCCAGGTCTTTGAGCAGGGCACCGAAGCCGGTAAGGAAGTCGCGAAGGGCACGACCATCTCGTACAAGGTCTCGAGCGGCCCGGATACCACGTCCGTCCCCGACCTGACCGACATGACCGTGGCCCAGGCGCGCAACGCCCTCGATATGGCAGGCTTTGGTGTCGACGTGAGCTACCAGGAGAACGACTCGGTTACCGAGGGCACCGTGATCAGCTGGAACCCCAGCGGCAAGCAGAAGCCCGGCGCCACGATTACCGTCGTCATTGCCAAGAAGTCCGGCAAGGCCAGTGTTCCGGGCAACCTGTACGGCAAGAGCATCTCCGCCGCCGTCACCGCGCTCAACAACGCCGGTTTCTATAACATCGGCTTCTGTGACCAGAACGGCAATCCCGTAAGCGGTAACGAGGATGCCACCGTTACGGGCGTCTCCCCCACTGGCAAGCAGTCCACCGACAGCACGATTACGCTGACGGTCGCACTTTCTGGCTCGGGTTCGGGCTCTGGCTCGGGCACGGGTGACGATTCCGGTACGACCAACTAGTCGCCACCCCACCGCTCATCACGGCTCTCGCCGCAAACATATTCGCTCACAGGCGCCCGCTTGCTCCCCCAGCAAGCGGGCGCTTCGTTTTTGACATGGCATTGAACCAGAAGAGCCCGGCACCGTAGCGGTACCGGGCTCGACAAATCTCTGGTGCTCCGGGCGGATTCGACCCCCCCCGCGGGGAAATTGCTGACGCGGGTGTCGACGGCTCGAATCCTGCCGGCGGTCCCCACAAACCAGAAACGGCGCCGCTCTCGCGACGCCGTCATAATCTTCTGGTGCCCCCGGGCGGATTCGAACCGTCGACACCCGCTTTAGGAGAGCGGTGCTCTATCCCCTGAGCTACGGAGGCATGTTGTACTAGTGTAGCAGATTTACGCCGTTGTAATACAGCGTATAGCCACTCTTCGAAGTTGCGGTGGAACAGCCCTCCGGAAAGTGTGTCCCACTATCCAGGCAAATTCTGGGTCAAACTTTCCCAATGGGACCTCGCTGGAAACAGTGTCCCAGAATTTCGGCTCGAAACGGGACACGGTTTCCCAAACGACCCCGTTCCGGAAACTACATCCCGGAATCGGCGCTCGAACTGGGATGCACTTTCCCAATCGAGCCCCATGGGAAACTGCGTCCCACTTTGGGGGGCGCTCTTTAATGACTAGTTACCTTTGTGGAAGAGGTTTTTGATAACGGAGGGGATGCTCTTGGCGCCCTTGGCAGTCACATCGATAAAGTCGGGCGAACGCACGAGCTTATCCTCGTCGACGTACTTGCGGACAGCACGAAGCGTCTCTTTGTCGTCGCGCGTCGAAAACGTAAAGTGACCGTTGTCCTTGGTGAAGATGGCAAAACGAGTGATCTTCTTGGTGCCGCGTAAAACCTCGGCGGCAATATAGTCGACCTCGTCCCACGGGATCTGAATAAAATCCTCGGGATTGCGCTCGTTGTAATACTCGAACGCCTTATTGCCCACCATCACGTTACCGTGGCTGGTAAGCCCCATCAGGCAGGTTGCCGGCGTTGCCAGATCGACCGTGCTGTTCTGAGATTGCGCCATGCGCGCCTCGCCCTCCAAATAAAACAATCGGACCGCATCCAGTGTACCCACCGGGTGCGGTCCGTTTCAATGGCTCAAAAGCCCTTGCCTAGCAATTCTCGGTCTTAAGCCGAAGCGTACTTACATGAAGCCGCAGAAGCGACCGATGATGCCGACGGCGAAGAGAGCCAGGATGATGACGATCGGGCTGACCTTCTTCTTGAGGAGCTTGCAGACCAGCAGGGTCAGGCACACGGCGGCAAGGCCGGGGATGAGCTGATCGAGGTTGGCCTGAAGCGTGGTGACCTTCATCTGATCAAGGGCGGTAGCACCGACGGAGTTGTACATCGTCAGCGCTTCCTTGATACCCTCGGAACCGGAGGGCAGGCTAGCCCAGTCGATAAAGGCGCCAGCAGACTGCTTGACCGTGGAGACGATCGGGGTGAAGGAAATGGACACCCAGCGCTCGACCAGGGCGCCGATGATGAACATACCCAGGATGGAAGCGCCCTCGGTGACCTTGCCCATCAGACCACCGGAGAGGTCCTTGGCGATGGAGGAGCCGACCTTGTAGCCAAACTCCTGCGTGTACCACAGGAAGGCGTAACGGATGATGTTCCACGCGAAGAAGAACAGCAACGGACCGGCGATGCTGCCGGACAGGGCCAGGGAAGCGCCCAGAGCGCCCAGAATCGGGCGAAGGGTGAACCAGAAGACGGGGTCACCGACGCCGGCGAGCGGGCCCATCATACCGACCTTGACGCCCTGGATGGCGACGTCATCGATCGGAGCACCGTTGGCGCGCTCCTCCTCGAGGGCGAGGGTAACGCCAATGACGGGGGCGGAAACATAGGGGTGGGTGTTATAGAACTCCAGGTGGCGCTTAAGAGCGGCAATCTGGTCATCCTTGCTGGTGTAGAGCTTCTTGATCGCAGGGATCATTGCGAAGCACCAGCCGCCGTTCTGCATACGCTCGTAGTTCCACGAGCCCTGAAGGAACTGATGACGGAAGCAAACCTTCTTGCGGTCAGCCTTGGTGAGCTGAATCTTGTTCTCTGCCATATGTATCACTCCCCTCCTACTCGTAATCGTTCAGAATGTCGCCGAGCGGGTCGCCGGAGCCACCGCCCATGCCGCCACCCTGCTTGGCCAGATCCTTAAGGCCAAGGTAGATGAGGGCAAGGGAGATGCCGATGAGACCAAGGGCGATCAGCGTGAGCTGAGGGATGGCAGCAAGGACAAAGCCGAGGACGAAGAACGGCCAGGTCTCCTTGGTGGCCATCATGTTGATGACCATGGCGTAACCGACGGAAGCGACCATGCCGCCGCCGACAGCCATACCGCCGGACAGCCAGTCGGGCATAGCGTTAAGCGCGTTGGTAACGGCCTCGGCCGGGATGACGCACAGAAGCACTGCCGGGATGGCGATACGAAGGCCCTGCATGAGGATGGCAGCATACTGCCAGCGCTCGATGCCGGAGAAGTCGCCCTTCTCGGCGCAACCGTCCATGGCGTGAGCGATAGCGGTAGCAATGGTACGGCAGATCATGGTCAGGAACAGACCAGCGACCGACAGCGGGACGGCGACGGCGATGGCGGCGGTAACGGCCTTTGCCGAATCAGTGGCGCCACCGTTGAGGGCGAGCACCATGATGATCGAAGAAGCGACCGAGGCCAGAGCGGCGTCAGGCGCGACAGCGGCGCCAACGTTAGCCCAGCCAAGGGCCATCATCTGGAGCGAACCGCCCAGGAGGATGCCCTCCTGAAGGTGACCGGTTACGAGACCGATAAGCGTGCATGCCACGAGCGGCTGATGGAACTGGAACTCATCCAGAATGCCTTCCATACCGGCAAGCAACGCGACAATCGCAACAAGCAGAATAGTGATTGCAGACATGTATCGGACCCTCCTTTACTATGCTTGAGCGGCCAGTTCGGCCTTAGCTTTCTTCAACATGGCGTCGAGATCCTCGGAGGAATCCGAAGGAACCTTGCGGACCTCGAACTTGACGCCCTTGGCCTTGAGAGCCTCGAGAGTCTTAACGTCGTCATCGCCCATAGCGACGGCGTTGGTGACGACGACCTTGCCCTTGGAGTGAGCCATGGAACCGATGTTGACTTCCTTGATGTCGACGCCGGCCTCGATGGCCTTGAGCAGATCCTGCGGGTTCTCAAAGAGCAGCATGGCCTTGGTGTCACCAAAGCGCGTGTCCTTGACGACCTCGGCCATCTTCTTGATGGGAACGACGTTGGCATGGACTCCCGGAGGGGCAGCCTGCTCGATCATGGTCTTGCGGAGCTCGTCGTGAGCAACGCCGTCGGAAACCACGATGATGCGGTTGGGGTTGATCTGCTTGGTCCACGTGGTGGCCACCTGACCATGCAGCAGACGGGTGTCGATACGGACGTGGGCAATCTTGATGTGCCCGTCGCCGATGACCGTTCCCGGAGGGATGGCGCCTGCAGGAGCAGCGGCGGCCGCAGCCGGCTTCTTCTCCTCGGGCTCCAGAGACTCGGGCTTGACGCGCACGCCAGCCTTAGCCTCAGTCACGAGATGTTTTGCGATCGCATGTGCAGTGTTCTTTGCGTCAAAGCGCTGCGAATATGCCTCGATGAGCATAGGCAGGTTGACACCGGTGACGATAGCCCAGGAATCGTGGCCCTCGATGAGCCCGCTGATCTGGTTGAACGGCGTGCCGCCCCACAGATCAACGAGGAAGAGCACCTGCTCCTGGTCCTCGAAGGAAGCGACTGCTTCCTCGACCTTGGCACGGAAATCGTCGGGGCCCATGCTCGGCTCGAGCGAGACCACGGCAACAGACGGCTGATCGCCAAAGACCATCGAGCCCGTCTGCTTGATTCCAGCTGCCAAGTCCCCGTGGCTAGCAAGAACAATACTTACCATCACATAACCTCCTTTTTGTCTACGTATTTCCTACACGACATGAAAGGAGTATACCTGTTTGGATTGTGGAATTATAGCTAAATTCGCAAAAGGTTGGATTATTTGTTTAAACGTCTAAGTTTGTTACAAATTGATTACGTTGC
>DBFOIV010000088.1:0-2662 GCA_048489175.1 Collinsella sp.
GGAGTTTATACGCGTCGAAGTTGCCGGCGTCTTTGGCGTCCCGGCCACGCGTACCGACTTTGACCAGGCGCTCTTTACCTGGGCACGCGACCATCACGCCGAGTTCCACAAGCAACTCGGTGAGGGGATTTATTTGTAGAGGCAAAAGACACTCACAACCAACTCCTCCGCATCACCTATCCCTCGTCGCCGGCGTCGTACACGATATCGAGGCCACAAACAGGGCATTTCTCCGGATACACCGGCATATGAACGCCTGTCCGTTTTCTCACTTCGTCGCTGAGTCTGTCGCGCGCATCGATAAACCGAATGTCGAGACACGGTATTTGCGAGCCGCAGCAAGGGCAGGTGACGACAAACGACGCGCAATCAACCTCTACGCTCGGAAACATATTGTTGTCTATAAGGGCACACGGCAGTTTTCCGTACTTCCCCATCGCAATATCGCCTCGCCAGCTCATACACGCTCCCCTCTCGCTATACAAATCAGGAAGAGCATGCACCGGCGGGCGTGCGCGAGATTGCATCGCCACGCGATCCGATCAAACAACACGATCGTCAAAGAATGCCAAAGCCAAATACGCTAATACGGCAGAAGCCCCGCCTTTTCACGCTTCTTTTCCGAGCGATCGAACTCAATGCGATGGGCCTCAAGAAACACCGTATCGGGTCGCCACTGACGCTCACTCGGCTGCCTTAGCGTCGCACCCGCAAAGGAAGCGTAGTCGGTCTTATCCAGCAGGTACGATCCGCACAGCCGATATTCGCCGCAAACAGGCTCAAACGAAATCAGGTGAGCATCAAATAGGGAATGAAGATCGCGCCGAAGCAGAATACCGTTGCTGGCAACCTGCGATTTGGGTCCCGAGTAATTCTCGATATGCGCAGCCTCCAGAGCTTCGCTGACGCCGCAGTCCGACACCGCGCAACGGCCATCATAGGCGGCAACGAGCTGCTTGCGGAACCATTGCTGCCCCAATCGCTCGCGCCTTAACGCATAGCGGACCTTTTCGTCGTCGGTCACACCCTGTCCGGCAAACTCAATATCGACGGGTATGTGCTTCAGATAACTCATGTCGGGCGCAAAACGAGGGTCCGGTCCGCCTTTATGAACAGGACCGTGCAGAACAAACCATCCGTTTTCGGGCTCGAACCGCTCAACAAACGCAAGGCCGAGCACCTTATAGCCCACCTCGGTTGCAAATATGACTCCGACTGGGACGCCACATTCCATGCAGTTGAGCATTTTACGGTTGTAATTCTGGTCTCGAAAACCAACGGTACCCGGCGCTTGAACCGAGTACTTAATGACCCATGTGCCATCGTCCAAATAGAGCGGAGGCACATCGGTGTAGAAGCTCTTTTTAGAGTTATGGACCGAAAGCGCAAAGATCTTATTGGGATCTTGATTCACCCGATCCTGGCCCGGCCAGAAGATCCCTGAATCCCGCGTTACGGGAAAGAAGTCCGAGCCAATTCTCAAACGATACTGATACTGAGGGCTATCTTCCTTGGTGTGGTGCGGAAGGCTGGTCCAAACGCCGCCGCGCTGTTCCTCACCCAGAAACCACTCCCATGCCTCAACGTATTCGGAAGGCACGAGACTGCGGGCGCGGTCATAGCTTGGTCCATCCATCAACGGAACAGCAAGGTCAATGTCGTTCATCGCCAGCACCTACAACCATACGAACGCGAGTCATGCCCTTCAATAATATGGCCGAGAGTCAATTATTACGAGATCTCATTCCACGATCGGCACATCGTTGATGCTCTCGGTTTGCCGCTGGCGCGCTTGTACCCCGCTACCCCACTTCCCTGTATACTGATGTAGCACGTGTTTCATCCGGGCTTGTTGGGCCGGGTCGTTCATGGGAGGTTCTTGTGGCTGTTTCGAATCCGCCTAAGGGAAGCGTTTCTTCTTCGTCCATCAAGCCGGTTACACGCAAGGCCGTGCGCTGCCAGCGCGAGGTCGCCTGGCTTGTCACGCAGGCGGCGGGCAGGCTTGTGGCGACCACTCAGGATGTCAATGCGCCTACGCCGAGCTTTGTGTTAGCGGCGGCGCTAGATTTTGTGCGCCAATTGGAGCTTGCCGCACAGGATGCCAGCGGCCACCTCGACTACCAGAATGTTATGGCACCCGACCTGCAAACGTTCTGCCACATGGCCAAGTTGCCCGCCGCGCCCAATGCGCTTTCGGACGCAGGCTACATGTTTACGCTTTCGGGCGCGGACCTTATCCGCGATATCTACGCATACTGCAGCGAGCTCGCCGAACGCAGCGTCTTTGGCAAGGCTGAAGTCAAACCGGGATATGTCATCAAGCTGGTTCTTAGGCTGTTCTTGATGGACGGGTTCGGGGCCATGCCGGCGTAAGCTGAGTCTTTAGCATCACCGTCGACTGGGCAACAACCGCTTTACCTTAGTGGGCGCCAATCGAGGGTCGATTATTGAGTCGCCTCGTCCACTAACGCATTTATTCCACGCGCTCTGACAGTCGATATTTGCGGTTGCGGCTTGTCGACGGCGCCGTGGGCTCAAGCTCGCCTTGAGCAATGAGCGCGTTGACGCGCGACCTAACCTGGGAAATTGTAAGCCCCGTGCGTTCTGCCAGCTCACGCGTCCCCAGCTCGCCGTAGTGTTTGAGTGCCGTCACAATTAAGCC
>DBFOIV010000089.1:0-3749 GCA_048489175.1 Collinsella sp.
AAGAGATGACCCGCCTCTCCAATCAGTCCCGCGGCAACCGTGGCCGCCGCGGGCCTCAAGCATGTCCCGGACTAGGAGAACATGCCGGTGAGGTAATCATTCAGCCGCTTATCCTTGGGCCGTTGGAAAATCTCGTCAGTCTCGTCGTACTCGACCATATCGCCCATGTAGAAGAACGCCGTGCGGTTGGACACGCGCGACGCCTGCTCCATGTTGTGCGTCACGATGACGATGGCGCGCTCGGCCACAATCGATGACATGAGGTCCTCGATCGCCAGCGTCGAGATGGGGTCGAGCGCCGAGCAGGGCTCGTCAAACAGGATCACGTCGGGATTGAGCGCCAGCGTGCGCGCGATGCACAGACGCTGCTGCTGGCCGCCCGAAAGCGCATAGGCGCTCTTGTCGAGCTTGTCCTTGACCTCGTCCCACAGCGCCGCACCACGCAGACTTTCCTCGACCATACGATCAAGCTCGTCGCGGTCGGTAATGCCGTGACGCCTGGGCGCAAACGTGATGTTGTCGCGAATGGACTTGCGGAAAGGGTTGGGCTGTTGGAATACCATGCCAATGGAGCGACGCAGCTCGTATGTGTTTTCGGTCTTGGTGTTCACGTTGCGCCCGCGGTAGCTGATCTCGCCCTCCACGCGGCAGCCGCGAATCTCGCGATTCATAAGGTTGAGGCTGCGCAAGAAGGTCGACTTACCGCAGCCCGAAGGCCCGATGAGCGCCGTGATCTCGCCCTTGTGAAAGTCGAGCGACGTATCGTGCAGGGCATGGTGGTCGCCATAGTACACGTTGACGTCCTTGGTGGAGAGCACGACCTCGTCGCTCACGGCCTTGCCGCTCGCGCGCACGCGCTTCTCGCTCTCCCCCACGCTCGACAGGAAGTCCTGGGTCTCGGACGGTGCCGCTTCGGCTGCGGGTGTTGCTTTCATCTCGCTCATTCGGCCGTCATCTTCCTTGCCAGTTGCTTGCCCACGATACGGGCGACTACGTTAAACAGCAGCACGCAAATCATCAGCAACGCCGCGGTGCCCCAAACGATCTGCTGAGCCTCGGGGCTGCCCTCGCCGTAAATCTTGTAAATATGCACGGCGAGCGACTCGCCGGGACGGAACACGTTCCAGGCGCAGGTGGGGCTCGACAGGTTAAAGCTCAAGAAGTTCAGGCGCACCGGCGAGCTCATGCCCGAGGTAAAGAGCAGCGCCGCGGCCTCGCCAAACACGCGGCCGGCCGAAAGCACGATGCCGGTCACGATGGCAGGCATGGCCTCGGGGACCAGGATGTGCAGCGTAGCCTCCCAGCGAGTAAGGCCCATGGCCAGGCACGCATCGCGCTGGGCCTGCGGCACGTCCTCGAGCGCCTGTTGGATCACGCGCACCAGGATGGGAATGTTGAACATGGTGAGCGCGACGGCGCCGGAGATGATGGAGTACTTCCAGCCCAGCTGCACCGAGAACACCAGGAAACCGAACATGCCGACAACGATGGAGGGCAGCGAGGACAGCGTCTCGATGGCGGTGGAGGCGATGTCGCGGATGGGCCCATTCGGCGCGTACTCAACCAGAAAGACCGCGCCGCCCAGACTAATGGGCACCGAGATGGCTAGAGTGATCAGCAGCAGATAGAACGAGTCGAACAGCTGATAGGGCACGCCGCCCTGGGTTCCGTTGGCGCGCGACGGCTGCGTGAGAAAGCCCGGCTGGAACAGCGTCGAGATGCCCTCGAACAGGATATAGGCCACCATGGAGACGACGATGAGCATGACGATGGCGGCGATTGTCGTCAGCACGCCCGTGGCGATGCGGTCCTGTTTTTGGACGCGCCCGAGTCTCGCCTCGTCGATATGGATGCACGTGCTAGCCACGAGCCTTCGCCCCCTTGCGGCCGATAAGATGGATGATCAGGATGAAGATGAGGCTCATGCCCATCAGCAGCAGGCCGAGCGCCCACAGAACATCGTCCTGGGCCGAGCCCTCGGCATAGACCGCCATAGACGTGGTGAGCGTGGTGGTGATGGTGGACGCCGGCGACAGCAGTGACGTCGGCATGGCCTCGATGCCGCCGATAACCATGCGCACGGCGAGCGTCTCGCCAAAGGCGCGGGTCATGCCAAGGATGACTGCGGTCATGAGCGACGGCATGGCGGATTTGAGCACCACGTGCCAGATGGTCTGCCAGCGGGTGTAGCCCAGCGCGAGCGAGCCCTGACGGTAGCTGTCGGGCACGGCGCGCAGGCCATCGACCGAAAGGGTGGTCATGGTCGGCAGGATCATGACGGCTAGCACGATGGCGCCGGGCAGGATGCCCAGGCCCGTGCTCACGTGGAAAACGCTCTTCATAAGACCGACGACCACATGAAAGCCGATCAGGCCAAAGACGACCGAGGGAATGCCGGTCAAAAGCTCAATAAGCGGCTGAAAGATCTTGGAGCCAAATTTGGGTTGGATTTCGACCGCAAAGATGGCAGAGCCGATGGCGATGGGCAGCGCGATGAGCGTGGAGAGCACCATGACCGCAAAGGAGGTGACGATCAAGGGCAAGGCGCCGGTATAAGGCAGGCCGTTTTCGGCCGTGTTTGCCAGGTCCCACCTGGTGCCGGTGAAGAACTCGACGACCGAAACGCCGTCCTCGAGAAAAGCCGAGAAGCCCTTTTGGGCGACCATAAAGATGAGCGCGGCAACGACAAGCGTCACGAGCGCTACGCACGCGCCCGTGACGCCCAGGCCCACGTTCTCAAGGTCGCGCTTTGGCAGCTGTTTTGCCATTGCAAACCTTTCCGGGGCGATTACTTATTTAGCAGAGACCTTGCCGCTGGCGTCCTTGACGACCTTCATGGC
Source organism: Collinsella sp. (assembly GCA_048489175.1). GTDB lineage: Bacteria > Actinomycetota > Coriobacteriia > Coriobacteriales > Coriobacteriaceae > Collinsella. Next base: position 2,841 of record DBFOIV010000089.1, read on the forward strand.
AGAGACGGGGATAAAGCCCTGCTCCTCGACGAGCTTGCCCTGGACGTCATCGGAAAGCATGAACTCCAGGAAGGCCTTGGTGGCCTCGTCGGCATCCTTAGCGCAGTACATGTGCTCGGTAGCCCAGATTTTAAAGGAGTCGTCGGTGACGTTTGCGCTCTTGGGCTCCACGCCCTCGACCTTGATGGCATTGAACTTGGAGTCATCGAAGTGCGAGAAGTCCAGGTAGGAGATGGCGTTGTCGGTGCTGCCCATCTGAGTCTGGACGTCGCCGGACTTGTCGAGCTCGGCGTCGCCCTTAAAATCGACGGCCTCGTCGCCAAAGACAGCCGCCTCAAAGGTGGCGCGGGTACCGGAGCCGGCCTTGCGGTTGAGGACGACGATAGTAGCGTCGTCGCCGCCAACCTCCTTCCAGTTGGTGATCTGGCCGGAGAAGATGCCCTTGAGCTGCTCGAGAGACAGGTCGTCGACCTTGACGTTTTTGGAGACGACGGGGCCCATGCCCACGACAGCGACCTCGTGGTCGACGAGCTTCTTGACCTGGTCGGCCTCGAGCTTGGACTCGGCGAAGACGTCGGAGTTACCGATGGTGACGGTGCCGGCGGCAACAGCGGTCAGGCCCTTGCCCGAACCGTTACCCGAGCCGGAGACGGAGACGTCCGGGTTGGCATCCATGAACTTCTCGGCAGCGGCCTCGACGAGAGCCTGGAACGAGGAGGCGCCGTCGTAGGTCACCTCGCCGGAGACGGACTCGGCAGCAGCGGCGCTACCCTTGTCGGCGGCGTCGGATGCGCCGGAGCCGCCGCAACCAACGAGACCGAGACCGACGATGCTGGCAAGACCACCAGCGAGGCCGAGGAACTGACGACGAGAATAAGCCTGATCGAGCATGATCTTCCTTTCATACAT
>DBFOIV010000090.1:0-3303 GCA_048489175.1 Collinsella sp.
GCCGTGCACGAGCTGGTGCACGGTGTGTTTTTTAAGCTGCTGGCGCCTGCGGGCGCGCAGGTGACCTTTGGGGCGAATCGCGAGACGGCGATGATCTATGCCTGCGCCGAGGGCGTTGTGTATTCGCGCCGGCGGTACATGGCGGTTTGCCTGGCACCGACGGCTGTTGTGACGACAACGCTTGCCCTGGGGTTTGCGTTTTCGGGCTATCCGCTGCTGTGCTATCTGGCGGCCGGCTTGCATTTGTCAGGCTGTGTGGGCGACTGGTATTACGTGCGGACCATTTTGCGCGACCGCCGCATTGTCGCCTGCGAGGACACGTCCTTCGGCGTGCGCTTTTTCGGGTGAGGAGATGTCGATGAAGCCGTTGTTGTTGCACGCCTGCTGTGCGCCGTGCTCTCTTGAGCCGGTCCGCCTGCTGCGCGAGGAAGGGTTTGAGCCCACAATCTGCTGGACCAACCCCAATATTCAGCCGCACGATGAATGGCAGCGGCGTTTGGACGAGCTGCGCCGGTGGTGTGCCGATGGCGACATCGAGCTTATCGAGGCGGGGGAGGACCGTGAGCGCTGGGAGGCCGGCGTGGCACCGCTGGGTGCCGATCGGCCCCGTCGCTGTCGTGCGTGCTATGCCCTGCGCTTGGCCGAGGCGTGCCGCGTGGCCCAGGAGCGTGGGTTTGAGTTTGTGGGTACGACGCTCGCCGTCTCGCCGTATCAGTTGTTCGAAACCTGCAATGATGTGTTGGAGCGTCTGGCTGCCGCCCGCGGTCTCACTCCGGTGATTCGCGATTTTCGTCCGTATTACCCCGAGGCGACACGCCGTTCGCGCGAGCTGGGCATGTATCGGCAGAACTACTGTGGTTGCCGCTTCTCGGCTGTCGAGGCGGCCATGGACCGCGCCCGCATCCGCGACGAGCGCAAAGCGTCCAAAAAGTAGTTCATTTGGGACGTCAGCCTGCTAGGATGTAGAGCGGACTTTAGCTATATAAGGAGTATCCGACGTGTCTATGCGTACCGATGATTTTGACTACAACCTTCCTGAGGAACTGATCGCCCAGGCTCCAGCCGAGCCGCGCGACTCCTGCCGCCTGCTGGTGGTGGATCGCAAGGGCTCCCAGGCGGGAACGCCGCTGGAGCACGGCGGTACCGTTGAGCACCGCATCTTCCGCGACATCATCGACTATATCGAGCCGGGCGACGTGCTCGTCATCAATCAGACGCGCGTGATGCCGGCCCGTCTGATCGGTCGTAAAACGGGATCGGGCGGCGTGGTCGAGACCCTGCTGCTCAAGCGCCGCGAGGACGTGGATCCGCTGGGCCATGTTTGGGAGTGCTTGGTCAAGCCGGGCAAGCGCCTGAAGCCCGGTGCTCATATTGAGTATCGCGCCGGTGGCGCCCATGCGCCCGAGGGGGCTCCCGTGGTGCTGACGGCCGAGGTTGTCGACTTTGTCACCGATAGCCGCGGCGGCCGCCTGGTACGCTTTGAGCCGGCCGGTTGCAATGCCGCCGGCGAGCCGCGCACGCTCGACGAGGCCATCCATGCTGCCGGCCACGTGCCGCTGCCGCCCTACATTACCGATTACGAGGGCGATCCCGAGAAGTACCAGACCGTCTACGCCATGAAGGAGGAGCACTCGGCCGCTGCTCCCACGGCGGGTCTGCATTTTACTCCCGAGCTCATGGCTGCCATCGAGGCCAAGGGTGCCAAGTTTGCCGCCGTCGAGCTCGAGGTGGGTATCGATACCTTCCGTCTGGTGGAGGAGGACGACCCCGCGCAGCACGTGATGCACACCGAGCGCTACCACGTGTCGCAGGAGGTTGTCGACGCCGTGCATAAGGCGAAGGCCGAGGGCCATCGTGTGATCGCCGTCGGCACTACCGCAGTGCGCTCGCTCGAGAGCGCGTTTGACGCGGACGCGCCGGTGTCCGATCCGGCTGTGACGGCGCGCTATTTTGAGGGCCGCGAGGACGGGGCCGACACGCTCGGCCGCGGCGACATCGTGGTGCGCGAGAACGCGACAACGCAGCTCTACCTTATGCCCGGCTCGACCTATCACGTGGTCGACGCGCTGATCACGAACTTCCACGTGCCGCGCTCCACGCTCATGATGCTCGTAAGCGCACTTGCCACCCGCGACCAGATCATGGATGCCTACGCCGCTGCTATCGAAGAACGCTACCGCTTCTTCAGCTTTGGTGACGCCATGCTCATCTTGTAGGTTACGGCGTTTTACAAACGCCGTAACCGGTCGACGCTGCGCGGGCCGCATTTGGACAATCTGACGTTCAACTTCAAGGGCGCGACCAGAAGGTCAGCGCCCTTTCGTTTCACGTCACCTTGCCTCAAATGCGACCCGCTCGCTGTCGTTGCCAAAACACCGGCATTTCTTTGGTTGTCAACAAAACATCGGTGTAGTCATTGGGGACGTTCTTAAACGACTACCTTGCATCAATCTAAATAAGTTGCGGTGAGATAGTTCTTGAATTGGCCTTTTTGGGCTAAACAGGAACTATCTCACCGCAACTGCGTTGAGCGTTTTTTTGGCGGCTGGTTTACTTGCTCGCGAACAGCCAGACTAGGATGATCACCAGGATTGCGGCGACGATGCAGACGATGGCGCCGGTGAATTTGATGCGTGAGTCGCGGGTGCGCTCGCGCACCGCGTCCTCGGTGGCCTCGAGCTGGGCGACTTCTCGCTCGGTCTCGGCGTGTTCGGCTTTGTCTCGGGCCAAGGATCCTGCAAGCGACTCAGTGATCTCTGGATGGTCATGTACCTCGGTCGCCTGCTCGATGATCGACTGTGCATGTGCGGCATCTGCTTGGGCGTTGGCGATGCTTTGCTCTTGGTCGCGGCGTGCCTTGTCCTCGGCGGCGATCTTCTCGCGCAGTTCGCGCTGGCGCGTCGTGGCGGCAGTTTTCGCCGTCTGCAGCTCGTCGCGCGCGGCATCAGCCTCAGTCGTCACGGCTTGGTGCGCGCGTTTGGCTTCGGCAATGGGGGCTTGAGCCTGCTCGACGGCCTGCTCGGCTGCGGCAAGCGAGTGCTCAAGGTCGGCAGTGATGCGCGGGACATCTTCTTCGGCTTTACGCAGGGCATCTGCCGTGTCGGAGATCTGCATCGAGAGCTCGCTGGTGCGCACCGTATAGTTGGCGGGATTTGCCGAGGGATTGCGTTGCAGCTCGGCATACTCATGACGCAGCGTCTCGAGCTGGGCGCGCGTGGCGTCGACGGTTTGTTGTGCGGCGGCAATGCCGGCGTCTCGCTCGGCCTGCACCTTGTCGCGGATGCGCTTGGAATCCTCAAGACG
>DBFOIV010000091.1:0-4602 GCA_048489175.1 Collinsella sp.
ATGCCTGATGCAAGTGCGTGCGATGCGCTCGGCGTTTTTGACTTGCATCATTATAGGCAGGTTGCCTTGGTATACAAGCGCCCGCCGCACCTTAATGGCACGGCGGGCGATTTTCTACGCATGCTTCATCGTGTGGGCGGGTTGCGCGTGTGGCTTGCGGTGTGCCCGTGGCTTGCGGCCGGCCCGGCGATGGATGCGTTACTGGATGCGAGTTCGGCAGTAGGGGCAGACCTTCCAGTGCGCATCGAGCGGGCGATGGCAGCTGGGGCAGACATTGCGAACCTGGGTATCGCACACCGGGCAGACGACGAAGTCCTTCTCGATGGGCGCGCCGCACTGCGGGCAGGTACCGTACTGGGCAAGCTGGCGCTCGCGCAGGGCCATGTCCAGCTCCTGCTCCTCGCGGTCGGACGCATAGGAGTGCGGGCGCAGGACCAGGTAGGCAATGAGACCTACAAACGGGACGAGGGCGATGATGCCCCATGCCACGTAGGCGCTGGCGCCGCGGCGGCGAGCGTCGATGAACACATAGACGACCGACAGCACATACAGGGCGATGATGAAGCCAACGAAGGCATAGACGACGCCCATAAGCTGCGGCGACATGAGCTCGGAGATGTACTTGGACATTACGGGTACCTTTCGGAATATTAACAGTCCGTGCAAGTTTACCACGGGGTTTGTTTATATGGGACCACGGCTAGGCGCGGGGCTGACGCGGACACAAACATCTCAATCTGTAACAGGAGGAGGCGGAATCCGGGTCTAGATGTTACAGATCAAGACACAGGAGTCCCTCCCCGACTTTAGTCTCGATCTGTAACATCTACAACACAAATCATCAGCCAACTGTTACAGATTGAGACAAAGGAAAACGTCCAGGCCGAATGTCTCAATCTGTAACAGATACTCAGCAAAAACAGTCCCAGATGTTACAGATTGAGACAAATCTCTGACACCAGGGACGGCGGACGAGGTTGTCGACGTTACCGGGTCTCCCCTCGCCTGCCGTTGGCGGGTGTTGCGGGGCTGTTCGCCGCATTGCCGCTGCGCTGGAGGTATGCAGACCGTAGGATAGTCTTATTGACGGCCTGTCAACTCGTCTGGGAGGCACTGTGACAGAAACGTTTGATATCGCGATTGTCGGCGCGGGCATCACCGGATGCGCCATCGCGCGGCAGCTCGCGCGATTTGAACTGTCCATTTGCGTGGTCGAGGCGGCCAACGACATCGCGCTGGGCGCGTCGAAGGCCAACGGAGGCCTGGTACACGCCGGCTACGATCCGGTGCCGGGCACGGTAAAGGCGCAGGTCAACGCCCGTAGCTGCGAGTTGTATGACACCTGGGCCCAGGAGCTAGGATTTTTGTTTTGCCGAACAGGATCCATGGTGCTGGGCTTTAACGACGAAGACCGCGCGCATCTGGAGCAGCTGCGGAGCAATGGCCTTACCAACGGTGTGCCCGAGCTGTCGATCGTCGGACCCGACCACATCCACGAGTTAGAGCCGCGTGCGAGTGCTAAGGCGACGTGCGCGTTGTGGTGCCCTTCGACCGGTTACGTCGACCCTTTTGAGGTCGCCATCGCCGCGCTGGAAAACGCCGTTGCCAACGGCGTGACGTTTATGCGTTCCGCGCCGGTGGAGGCGATTGAAGTTGCCGGCGGCGCTGACGGGGGCGCCGCCGCCGACGACAAGGGCCGCGCGCGATTTACGCTGGTGACGCCCGCCGGAGACGTGCGCTGCCGTTACCTGATTAACGCCGCGGGCAACGGTGCCGCAGACATCTCGCATATGGCGGGCGCCGAGGAGTTTCAGATGGTCTGGTGCCAGGGCAACATTGTGGTGCTGGACAAGGAGCCGCGAGTGCTCATGCCGCTCTATCCCGTTCCCACGCCGGTTTCCAAGGGCGTTATCGTCACGGGCACCGTACACGGCAACACCGTGATCACCGCCACGGCCGCCGTGCGCGAGCCGGGCGACACGCAGACCTATGCGAGCGATGTGAACGCGCTGCTGACCGGCGCGCGAAAGCTGGTGCCCGATCTGGATACGCGCCGCGTGGTGCGCGCATTTGCCGGCGGGCGTCCGGTCATTCAGGGAACGAACGACTTCTTTATTGGACAATCGGCCGTGGTGCCGGGGCTTTTCCATGCGGCGGGCATTCAGTCGCCGGGCGTGGCGAGCGCGCCGGCCATTGCCGAGCGTATGGAGCTTGTGATGCGCGAGGCGGGCGTGGAACTGCACGAGCGGGCGGACTGGAACCCAATTCGCCGCGCGCCGGACGACTTTGACCGCACGCCGCTGGCGCGCAAGGAGGAGCTGATCGAGTCCGATCCCGCGTGGGGACAGATTGTCTGCCGCTGCGAGACGGTGCCCGAGGCCGAGATTGTGGCCGCGATCCGACGCCAGCCGGGCGCAGTTTCGGTCGAGGGCGTCAAGCGCCGCTGTCGTGCCGGCATGGGTCGGTGCCAAAGCGGCTTTTGCCAGGGGCGTGTGGTGGCGATTCTGGCCCGCGAGCTTGGGTGTGACCCCAGCGAGGTGTTGTTGGAGGATGCCGGATCTTGGCTGGTTGAGGGACCGCTGAAGGGGGTGCGCTAGGATGGCGGAATTCAAATCGAGCGCGATTGATAGCGGCATCATTGAGGGCGTGGCAACGCAGGCCTTCGACGTGGTCGTTATCGGCGGCGGACCTGCCGGCATGGCGGCCGCGCTTGCCGCGCATAAGGCCGGCGCGCACGTGGCCATCGTGGAGCGCGAACAGCATCTGGGCGGCATTCTGCGCCAATGCATCCACCCCGGTTTTGGCCTGTCGCACTTTAAACAGGAGCTCACCGGTCCCGAGTACGCGCAGCGCTTTATCGACCAGGTGCGCGCAACCGACATCGCGCTGTTCTTGGGCAGCATGGTGATTGGAATTGATTCAGGCGAGCCTACGGAAGACACCGCGGTCCATACCGTCACGCTCATGAGCTCTGCCGGCATGCTGCAGCTCACCGGACGCGCGATCGTCCTTGCCATGGGCTGCCGCGAACGCACCCGCAGTGAGATCAAGATTCCCGGTAGCCGTCCCGCAGGCGTGTTTACGGCCGGCTTGGCGCAGCGATACATCAATATCGAGAATCTCAAGCCCGGCTCGCGCGCAGTTATCTTAGGCTCGGGCGACATCGGGCTGATCATGGCACGTCGCTGCACGCTCGAGGGGATTTCGGTCGAGGGCGTGTACGAGCTCATGCCGTACGCTAACGGGCTGCGCCGCAATGTGAAGAACTGTCTGGACGACTTTGGCATTCCGCTGCACCTGTCCACCACCGTGACGCGTGTAATTGGGCACGATCGCGTGGAAGCCGTCGAGGTGAGTCAGGTCGACGAGCGCCTGGCGCCCATTCCGGGGACCGAGCGCATTGTTCCGTGCGACACGCTGCTGCTTTCGGTGGGTCTGATACCCGAGAACGAGCTTTCGGTTGCCGCGGGCGTTGAGCTTGATCCGCGCACGCGCGGCGCCGTGGTGGACCAGAGCCTGCAGACGGGCGTGCCGGGCATATTTGCCTGCGGCAACGTCCTGCACGTGCACGACCTGGCCGACAACGTAACGTGTGAGTCCGAGAGGGCTGGCACAGCTGCGGCGGCGTACGCGCTGGGTGGCGAAGCCGAGACGGACGCGGTCGCGGACACGGGCTGCGAGCTCACAGTCTCCCCTGCTGGCATCGCGGGATACGCGCTGCCGGGGCGCATTACGGCCGTGGCGCCCACCAAGCTGAACTTCCGCGTGCGCCGGCCAGTCGATGCCGCCTGCGTGAGGATCTTGGCCGACGGCGAGGAACTGTTCGCCGGCAAGGTCCGCGCGTTTAAGCCGAGCGTTATGGAAAGCTTCCCACTGCCGGCAAAGGTGATTCAACGTGCACTCGACCTGGGTGTCAGCGAGATTGTTCTGTCCGTCGACCCCGTTGAGGAGGCGTAAGGCCATGAGCATAAACGCGATCGAAACGCTGCAGTTCAACTGCACAACCTGCCCATCCGAATGCCTCCTGACCGTAGAGGTCGAGCGCGACGCCGATGGCCACGTTGCGGAGGTGCACTCCGTGACCGGCAACAGCTGCCCGCGCGGCGATAAGTTCGCACATCAGGAGCTCACCTGTCCCACGCGCGTGCTCACGACGACCGTGGCCGTCTCCGGCGGCGGCGAGACGCTGCTGCCTGTGCGCACGGCTGAGGCCATCCCGCTGGCACTCCACGCCCAAGCCATGAACCTCATCCGAGGCCTAGTCGTCAACGCCCCCATCCGCATGGGCGACGTCGTGCTAGAGAACCTCCTCAATACCAATATCGACCTCATCGCCAGCATGAACATCGACCCAGCCTAAGCAGCGCATTTAGAACGGGACTTCATCCCCCTCTGCAGTTGCGGTGAAATAGTTCCTGTTTGGGGGTGCGGACGATTTCTTGGACCGCGCCTAGGCGTATCCAAGCTTCCTGCGGTACTCCATCGGGCTCAGCCACCCGAGGGACTTCTTGATCCGCTCCTCACGATAGTACACGAGGTAGGCCTCGAGCCTTCCCATGAACTCCTCGGCCGTCACGCCCTCCCAGTCCCTGTAGTGGAAGA
>DBFOIV010000092.1:0-3881 GCA_048489175.1 Collinsella sp.
CGCGGCACATACTTAATGCGGACGCCCGCGGCGTTGAGGTCGTCGACCAGGCGCGACAAGGCGGCATCGCGCTCTCCACCCTCGACAATGAGCGCGCACTTGATGGGAAAACCAGTGCGTAGCGCCTCGGCGGCAGCACGACGACCTTCGATAAACTCGCCCTTGGGAGCCTGGACAGCGTCGCGGTTGCGATCGCGCTGCGGACGTGCGGCCTGGGCGCGATCGCGCTGGCCCTTGGGAGCGGCAGCGCGGTCATTGCGGCGAATCGGACGCGAGCCAGAAGCAGCCTGCTTGCCGCCACGAGGCGCACGCTTGCGATTGTCGGCCATAAAGCGACCTCCTAAATACAACTATCAAACGAAACAAAATAAACGACCGCCCATGAATATTAATTCGGGCGGTCGGTACGGGTTTTCCAAGTGCCCGAGATTGCCGTGAAAGAGGAGCGACGCGTACTTGAGTACGCGAGCGACGGTTTGAACGGCAAGGTCGGGTGCTTGGGAAACCCGCGGGGATTAGAGAGATTTGATACGAGTGCCGGCGGCGGTATCTTCAATCGTCAGCCCGAGGTCCTTGAGCTGGTCGCGGATGGCGTCGGCCAGATCCCAGTTCTTGGCGGCACGGGCCTCGGCGCGAGCCTCGAGAATCTTGGAAGCTGCCTCGTCCACGTCGTCACCAGTGTAGGCGACCAGGCCGGCGGCAACGCCTAGCAGACCCAGCGGCAGCTCGACCTTGGGCTCGGGAAGCTCAACGCCAAACGTATCGAGCAGCTCGGCCAGCGTATCGGCGGCAGCCAGGACTGCGGCCTTGTCGGCAGCATCGCCCGCCTGCTCCAGGTACTGGTTGCACTCGGTCACAAAGCCAAAGACAGCACCCATGGCACCGGCGGTGTTAAAGTCGTCGTCCATGCACTCCTTAAAGGTGGCACGGGTCTCGGCGGCCTTGGCGGCAAACGTCTCGGATGCTGCCTCATCGGCATCGGCCGTCGCATGGTTCGCGGCCCAGCGCAGGTTCTCGACCGTACCGGCGATACGCGTGAGCGAATTCTCGGCACCCTCCAGGCGCTCCCAGGAGAAGTCGAGCGGCGAGCGATAACTCGTCTGCAGCATCAACAGGCGCAGGGCCGCGGCAGAGTGCTGCTCGAGGACCTCGGCCAGCGTAAAGAAGTTGCCGAGCGACTTGGACATCTTCTCGCCGTCTACCAGCAGCATGCCCGTGTGCATCCAGGTGTTGGAGAAGCCCTGGTGCCAGGCGCAGGTGGCCTGGGCGCACTCGTTCTCGTGATGCGGGAAGGCAAGGTCGGAGCCGCCGCCGTGGATGTCGATCGGAGTGCCCAGGTAGCGATGCACCATGGCGGCGCACTCGGTGTGCCAACCGGGACGGCCCTCGCCCCAGGGGCTCGGCCAGCTGGGCTCGCCGGGCTTGGCGGCCTTCCACAGGGCAAAGTCGAGCGGGTCGTTCTTGTCCTCGTTCTCCTCGATGCGCGCGCCAACCATAAGGTCGTCGATGTTGCGGCCCGAGACCTGACCATAGTTGGGATCGCTGCGCACGGCAAAGTACACGTCGCCGTTATCGGCTGCGTAAGCGTGGCCCTGCTCGATAAGCGTCTTGATCATGGCGATCATGGGGCCGATCTCCTTGGTGGCGCGGGGGCGCACATCGGGATCGAGCACGTTGGCGGCGCGCATGACGCCGATGAACTTGTCGGAGAACTCCGTCGCGACCTCGGCGGCCGTACGGCCCTGCTCGTTGGCGCGCTTGATGATCTTGTCGTCGACATCGGTGAGGTTCTGGGCGAACGTGACCTCGTAACCGCTCGCGATGAGCCAGCGGCGAATCACGTCAAAGCTGATGAACGTACGGGCGTTGCCGATGTGGATGTTGTCGTAGACCGTGGGGCCGCACACGTACATGCGGACCTTGCCGGACTCGATGGGCTGGAACTCTTCCTTTTTATGGGTAGCGCTGTTGTAGATACGCATTCGTTACTCCTTAACGGTTTTCTGTAGCAGGCAGACGGCCCAGGCGCCGATTCCCTCGCCCTGGCCTTCCCAACCGAGCTTTTCGGTCGTAGTGGCGGCGACGCCCACGTTTTCGACGTCAACGCCCAGGGCATGGGCAAGGTTGGCGCGCATGGCATCGCGATGCGGGGTGATCTTAGGCTGCTGGCAGGCAATGGTGCAATCGGCATCGACAAACTCAAAGCCCAGCTCACGCGCATAGTCCATCACGCGGGCAAGCAGCACCATCGAATCGGCACCCTCGTAGGCGGGATCGGTGTCGGGGAATAGCTTGCCGATGTCTCCCCCACGGCAGGCGCCCAGAATGGCGTCGGCCAAGGCGTGCGCGAGCACATCGGCATCCGAGTGGCCCAGCAGGCCGCGCTCGTAGGGAATGTCGACACCGCCGATGATACATCGACGCCCCTCCACCAGACGGTGAACGTCGTAGCCATGGCCAATGCGCAGGTTACTGAACATGGGGAAGGTCCTCTCCCTCGGCCATGCGGCCAAGCAGAATCGCGGTTACGGGACGCAGGTCCTCGGGCACCGTCACCTTAAGGTTATCGCGTGGGCTCTGGACGCAGCGGACGCGCCCACCCATGCGCTCGACCAGCGACGAATCATCGGTACCGATAAAGCCCTCGGCAATGGCTGCAGCGTGGGCGCGCTTCATAGCATCGACGCTAAAGATCTGCGGCGTCTGCGCTGCCCAGTAGAGCTCACGCGGCGGCGTCTCGACGATATTATCGCCGTCAACGATCTTGAGTGTGTCGATCGCGGGCTGACCGCACACGACACCGTCGAGGGCACGGTCGCTCACGAGCACGTCGATAGCGTGGTCGATGGCCTCGGTCGTAATGAGCGGACGAGCGCCGTCGTGGATGGCGACATATTCGAAACCCGCCGGAACCGCATGCACGCCGGCACGGGTGGAATCCTGACGGGTATCGCCGGCATCGGCAAAGCTGATGGGCGTGTCATAGTCAAACGGGTCAATGGCCAGGCGGCGCATCTCGGCACGGCGCTCGGCAGGGCAAACCACGACGATATGGCCGACCTTATCGCTACGATCGAACGCGCGGATGGACCAGCTCATGAGCGGACGGCCCGCCACATTAACGAGCTGCTTGCCGCCGGGATTTCCAAAGCGCTGGCCGCTGCCGCCGGCAACGACCACGGCGCATACGGGCGCCATTATGCGTTCCCCTGTTTGGTGCCCTTCATGCGGTACAGCGAGTCCGCAAGAATGGCAGGGTTGTTGACGCCAAAGTCGCCCAAGCGCTCCGGATCCTCGCTGATGTCGTCCATGAGCTCCTGCAGCGAGCCGTACTCGTCGACGATCTTCTCGGCCACGCCGTCGCGCACGACGGACACGCGCGAAAGCGTGCGCAGGCCCAGCGGCGTCATGACGGAGTCCTCGTCCAAGTCGTCATAGCCCAGAACTGCCGCCACGTGCTGCGGGTCGGACAGGTCCTTAGGCGTCATACGGCTCAGCTCGGCGCGAATCTTCTCGGCGTTGGCCTCAGAGGAATCGCTCGCGTAGTCGCGGATCATCAAGTCGTATTCGGTATCCATGCTGGAGCCCGCGAGCTGCTCGAGCTGCATCTGCACGAGCTTACCCTGGTTACCCAGCTTGACAATGCAATCCTTAAGCTCGGTCTTTGCCTGCTGCATGATCTCGAAGCTCGAGAAAATACCGGTAATGTCGGCGAGTGTGACGTAGTCGTCGAGCTCGAGGGCCGTCAGGCGCAGCAGGGAGCGATCGAGCGACTGACGGGTAGTCTGGAGCGTGGCGACGAGCTGGTTGACCGAGCTCATGATGGTGGTGACGGGCTGGATCTCGTAGCTCTTGCCGTGGACGTACACGTTGACGACGGC
>DBFOIV010000093.1:0-12785 GCA_048489175.1 Collinsella sp.
CGATGAACTCACCATCGTGATGGGTTTTGCCGGCATCGTCATCGCGATGATCGGATCGATAGCCCGCATCCAGTGGCTCAGCTGGATTGCCATCGCCGTAATCGTGATTGGCGTGCTGCGCGGCCTGTCCAAAAATATCGACGCACGTCACAAGGAGAACGAGGCCTTTGTCGCCGCGACTGCAAACGTACCCGGCTTGGGCAAGTTTGTAGCTAGCTTGGGCGGCGGAGCTGCAGCGGCCAACGCCTCGCGCGCAGCCGGTACTAGCAAGGAAGACTTTGAACGTGCCAAGCGCACAGCCAAGAAGATGTGGAAGGGCCGCAAGACCACGGCCTATCTTAAGTGCCCCAACTGCGGCCAGATGCTCTCCGTTCCCAAGGGCAAAGGCAAGATCCGCGTCACCTGCCCCAAGTGCCATGCCAAGATGGAGACGCGCTCATAGCCGCCATACCATGGGACAAATAAAAGCCGAGGCCTCGCACTGGGACCTCGGCTTTTTCTGATTATGACAAAAGGATTGTCCCTTTGTCGCATCACCATATCGCGCGCTTACGCCACGCCATCGCGGGCAAGCTCCTCGGCCAACGCCTCGGCAGGCATGGCCATAATCGCGTCGAGCTCGGCGTCCACCTCGAGGATGCGCTTCACCTTGAGCTTGCGCACCAGATCGCCGCGACACATCACGTGCATCGGCTCACGCAGAGCGCACAGGTCATCGAGCGGGTTCTCGCGCGTCACCAAGATATCGGCAGCCTTGCCGCACTCAATTGTGCCGGTCTCGCCGCCCAGCCCCAGCAGCTCAGCATTGACTTGCGTAGCTGTATGCAGCGCGAAGGCGTTGCTCACGCCGACATACTTGGCAAAATAGGCCACCTCACGCCACATGTCGTACTGCGTCACGAACGGGCAGCTCGAGTCCGTGCCAAGGCCCACCTTAACGCCAGCTTCCAGTGCGGCACGAGCGCTCTCGATAATACCCGAGCACACGATATCGCCGTTCTTCTTTTGCGTGTCAGTCGAATGGGTCTTTTCCGGGTCGAGCAATACAAACGGCAGCGCCGGGCTGATAGTGCAGGTCACACTCGGAGCACGCCCCTCGAGCTGCGTGCCCGCGGCGCCACGGTACAGCTCCAAGATCTCGGGTGTCAACGGAGCGCCGTGCTCAATCGTGTCAACGCCGGCCTCAAGCGCGGCCTTCACGCCCTCGGTACTCTCGACATGGGCCATAACCGGAAGGCCCATATCGTGCGCCGCCTTGCATGCCGCCGTGGCAACCTCCACCGGCATACGCAGCACGCCCGGCTCGCCCACCTCGGTCGCATCGAATACGCCGCCCGTTACGAACAGCTTAATGACGTCGGCACCGCGCACATACAGGTCGCGCACCTGTTCGGCTGCCTCGGCGGGACTGTTGGCCACCTGGGCGAACAGGCCCGCACCATGGCCGCCCGGCACCGTGACGCCCGTTCCCGGCGCCACCAGGCGAGGACCTTGATACTTGCCGGCATCGATAGCATCGCGCACGGCCAGATCGGCAAACAGCGGGTCGCCCGCGCCGCGCACCGTGGTCACGCCGCTTGCCAGCTGCTGCTGAGCGCTGCCCTTGAAGATATGGCGCACGATGGCGCGCCCCACGGGATTATCGAGCTTCTTCATCAGCGCGCCCGCATCGCCCGCCGAAACCGGTTTGCCCGAACCGCACAGATGCACATGCATATTGATGAGGCCCGGCATGAGATACGCCCCTGCCAGGTCGATGACCTCGGCGCCCGCCGGCGCCTGCGCCACGGCGCTCGGACCAATCCAGGTGATGATGCCACGCTCGACGGCCACGGCCATATCGGGCTGCGGCTCCATATGCTCCGAGCCACCCAAGACGGTCGCATTGATAAACAACGTGGGACGATCGGCAGACGCCATATCGAGCTCCTCCCTCACGATTAACTTGAACATTTGTCCATTATCACCTAATGCAGCGACCTAAAGTCGAGCATATCGGTTAACGGAGGGAAGAGGGGATGTGGGGGACGGAATACGTTGCAGCCCCACCCCAGCAACATCAGGGGAATGTCTCGATCTGTAACAGGTACAGGGTTATTGGGCCCCCTGATGTTACAGATCGAGACATTCGGTCGACGTTTCACCGGTTTGTCTCGATCTGTAACAATTACGAACTCAAACAACTTCTAAACGTTACAGATCGAGACAAAACCTCTCAGCGCCCATACCACTGACGTCTCCACTCCTCAGCCAAATCGGGCCGTCGCGGAATACCCGCCAACCTCATCTTTTCAGCCAGCTTCCCCGGGTTCTTGAGTTCATCAAACGTAAACCGAAGCACCTTGTGCCCGAGCATCGTCAGATGGGACTCTCGCTGACGTTCTGCCACGAATGGGCCGACCGACTCCCGACCCTCGCCGTTCTGCAAGGTGTACTTCCCCTTTCCGTCGAGCTCGCCGATGACACACGTCCCGTCCATGAGCCGCCAAAAATAGTCGACGCGAAACGCCTGGCTCGGATCGAGCGGGTCGCGAAACTCCACCTGCAGCTCCGGAACTGGAAAGCCGTACGCAATAAAGAACGCTCGGAACCGAGACTCGCCGCCGTTTTCGGACAGCCCGTCCGCATACGACGCAATCACCTGTGCCCTGCGATACCCTCGCCTGCCCTCGCAATCGGCGCGGAGGCGCTCGCACAAATCCCAACGTGATACGCCTTTCGCCCGCGGTGCAGAATCGGCAATCGCCAACCCGTAGGAGAACGGCGCACGCAGTAAGCAATCCTCCACCGTGCGCCAAAACGACGTCACCTGCACGCCATCAACACGCTCGAGCGCGCCCGCCATCTGCGGACGCAACAACCTGCACCCGCTGCTCAACGTCACCGAACAACCCGTCTTAACAAGAAAACGCGGCCCGAGCAGGTCATTCGGCACCTCCAGACCCCACAAAAGTGCCGCGTCATAACCCCAAAACGCCCAATCGGGATGAAATTCCGCAAGCCCTTTGATAGTCCTCAGCGCTCGCTCCGCCGGCGTCAATGCATCCCAATCATGCTGAAAACAGAACAGGTACGGCTCGGGCTCCGCGATATCGTCGGTTCCAACATGGCGTCGCAGCCACATGAGCTCGGTATTGTCATGCGTTGCGAGCAGCGCACCTTGCTTGGCCGTCTCCGTGAGCCGCGCGAGCATCCTATTCCGCGCCAACGTGTTACGTGCTGCATGCTTGTGTTTAAAAACGGTATTAGACACTTCCATCACCACCACATCGGACAAATGGACCATTGTCACCGCTGCCACTGTCGGCAAACGCCTCGATCTGTAACAGGAAGACCGATTTTTGACCGCTAGATGTTACAGATCAAGATCTTTCGGTACCGCGTCCACCCTTTGTCTCAATCTGTAACAGGTAGGTCGAATTTGGACCTGTAGATGTTACAGATTGAGACATTCCCCCAACCAGGTGCCAAACGTCTCGGTCTATAACAGTTAGACGTTCTCCAGACCCCCAAACGTTACAGATTTAGGCAAACCAGCGGCGCCCGAGCGTTCGTCTCGATCTGTAACAGTTACGGGCCTAAACAGCCGCCAAACGTTGCAGATTGAGACAAAGTCAGGGCAGCAGGGCGACACCAGCCACATCCCCTACTCCCACTCCTGCTCGTAGATGTTAAGCGACTTCACGTACCGCCCCTGGGCGCCCATGATGTCGCGGACCAGGCGCAAAAAGAAGCTGATGCACGAGGTGTCGAAACCGTCCTCTAGGTCCTCGGGATGCACCGCGCCCGGCCCGTCGACCGCCGTGTCACTCAGGCGCGCGATGTCATACAGGTAGAGCTGCCCCGCCGTCAGCCAGACATCGTCGACGCACGCGAGCCGCACCGCAATCGCACCATCGTTCCAGTGCTCCTTTTGCACGATATGTGGGTCGTAGACGTCAAAGCGACGGTCGGTGCGCGTGTCCTTCAGCACGACCATGCCAGTCGCGGAATCCTTGTCCAAAATGCCAAAGCGCGAGAAATACTGCGTGTCACGCACCTGCTTAAGTCGCCCGAGCGAAGCAGGAGAAATTGACGCTGGCGGCTCGTCCACATACAGCTCCAACAGCGTCTTGCCGTGGTAATAGGGGCGCTCAAACAGCAGCCAATCGGTAAACGCCATGTTGTAGGCCATGATTTCGTTTTGAGAAGGTTCCTCGCAATAGCTGAGCCACGGATCGACGATAATCTCGAACTGCTCGCGCGCCGGCTCCAGGAATTGAAACTTCCGCAGCATCCAAAAGTGAGCCATGTCGGCAATATCGTTGCCGACGGCTTCGGCCAGCTGCGCTCGGTCAAAAACTTGGTCAGTCATGGCATCCTCCTCAAACTGATGGACCTCAATTTGAGCTTACGAGGAGGGCGAGCAACCGAGGCAAGCGCGGGCAAAATAGGTCTTCGACTGCAAACCAGATGCCAACCAAACACTTGACGGGACACTTGACCGAATGAGCGCACCGCAAAGAAACCGCAGGTAGACATAGACGTCCAACCCGCCCTTTTGAGCCAGATGCCCGCAGTCACCACAGAAAGAGCAGAGTGGCGCAATCGCAAACGTCGACGAATGAACACTTGCACGTCGACAAATGACAAAGTCGCCTGCGAACTCGCAAGGAGTGTCCCAAACTGCCGGCAAAAAAGGAACGTCCCCAGCTGCCGGCACTTGGGGACGTTCCTTATGTGCCAGCCGCTGGGGACAGCCCTTGACGATTTAGTTGTGGACAGCCGCCTTACAGCTCCAGCGCCTCGGCGACTTCGGCTGCGCAGGCCAGGGCATCGGCCATGGCGTTCACAACGAGCGAGCTGCCGTTGCGGGCATCACCCGCCACATACACCGGCGCGGCATCCGCGGCGACACCCTCCGTGCGAGCCGCGAGGTGCGAGCCCTCGGCAGCCATCACCGGCAGCGGACGACCAGCGGTGGCAACAGGCACGTTCACCGCATCGAACACGCCATGCTCGGGACCCGTAAAGCCGCAGGCGATGAGCACCAGCTGCGCCGGCACCTCGTGCTCGGAGCCCGCGATGCGCTCGGGCTTGCCGGCCGACCAGTCCAAATCGACCACGCGCAGACCCGCAGCCGCGCTCTTCTTGTCCAGCAGCACCTCGAGCGTATCTACGCCCCAAGCACGCATCTCGCCACCCATCGCAGCGATAGCCTCCTGCTGGCCGTAGTCGGTCTTCTTCACGTTGGGCCACTGCGGCCAGGGGTTGCTCGTCGCGCGCTTATCAGGCGCAGCCGGCAAGAACTCAAACTGGCGCACGCTGCGCGCGCCCTGACGCACGGCGGTACCCACGCAGTCGTTACCGGTATCGCCGCCGCCAATGACCACGACGTCCAGACCACGCGCGTTCACCGCGGGCTCGCCGCCATCGAGCACCGAGACGGTCGAAGCCGTCAGGTAGTCCACCGCGTACACCACGCCCGGAGCATCCACGTTCGCAGCCGAAAGATCACGGGGCGCACGAGCGCCGGCAGCCACCACGACGGCGTCAAAGCCATCGAGCTCGGCCGCCACCGCAGGGTTAGTAACGTCGGCACCCAGCTCAAATACAATGCCCAGCTCGCGCATGAGCGCCACGCGACGCTCGACCACGGACTTCTCGAGCTTCATATTGGGAATGCCGTACATGAGCAGACCGCCCGGGCGGTCGTCGCGCTCAAACACCGTCACGCGGGCGCCGCGACGAGCGAGCTCCCATGCTGCCACCAGACCAGCAGGACCGGAGCCCACCACGGCAACCGTAGGTGCGCCCTCCCCCGCCGGCTCAAAGCGGCGCGGACCCCCATTTGCCCACTCATGGTCGCTGATCGCACGCTCGTTATCGTGAATCGTCGTGGGCTGACCATCGACCGAACCTAGGTTGCACGCGGCCTCGCACAGCGCCGGGCACACACGGCTCGTAAACTCGGGCATGGGCGAGGTGAGCGACAGACGCTCGGCGGCCTCGTCCCAACGGCCGCGGTACACCAGCTCGTTCCACTCGGGAATCAGGTTGTGCAGCGGACAACCGCTCGGACGTGCCTTGCCAAAGCTCGCGCCCATCTGACAAAACGCCACACCGCACATCATGCAGCGGCTCGCCTGGGCACGGCGCGCGTCGTCGTCGAGCTCCACGTACAGCGGATCGAAATCGCGGCTGCGCTCCTCCACGGGGCGCAGCTCATGGGTCACGCGATCGATATCAAGAAAAGCACCGGGCTTACCCATGGCACTTACGCCTCCTTCTTGGTCGAAGCAACAGAGCTGGCCGCCGCGGACGTAGCGCCCGCAGCACCGCCCGCGACATCAAAGCGAGCGACATCCGCGGCACTCGCGCGACCGGTCACGATGTCAAACGCCAGCTCCTCAGCCTGCGCATGCGTCTTGCCGACGGCCTCGGCGGCGGCGACAATCGCCAGCACGCGCTCGTACTCGGTCGGAATGACCTTCACAAAGTGTTTGCTCATCGTCTCAAAGCTGTAGAGCAGCTTAATGCCGCGCGGGCTCTGCGTCGCGTCCACGTGCTCCTGGATGAGCTCGCGAATCTGCGCCAGCTCGCCGGCCGTCGGGGCTTTAAGCTCAACGCTCTCGTGGTTCACACGGGCATCGAGCGTGCCGTACTGGTCAAAGACATAAGCCACGCCACCAGTCATACCGGCGGCGAAGTTCTGCCCGACCTCGCCCAGGATGAGCGCCAGACCGCCCGTCATGTACTCGCAGCCATGGTTGCCGCAGCCCTCGACCACCACGGTGGCACCGGAGTTGCGTACGCCAAAGCGCTGGCCGGCCAGACCGTTGATGAAGCCGCGGCCGCTCGTAGCGCCAAAGAACGCAACGTTGCCCACGATGATGTTCTCGTCGAACTTATAGGTCGCATGCGGGTTGGGGCGCACCGACACCTCGCCGCCCGAAAGGCCCTTGCCAAAGTAGTCGTTGGCGTCGCCGCACACGTTGAGCGTAATGCCGCGCGGAAGGAACGCGCCAAAGCTCTGACCGGCCGAACCATCGCAATCGATGGTAATGGAGCCGGCGGGCAGGCCCTCGGGATGCGCCTTGGTCACCGCGTTGCCCAAAATGGTGCCCACGCAGCGGTTGACGTTGGCGATATCGGCGCGGAAGCGAATCGGACGCAGATGCGCACGGGCATCGGCCGTATAGGGCACAAACAACGTGGAGTCGAGCGTCTTGTCGAGCTCGCTGTCCGCGGCCATCTGGGGCAGGAAGTGACGGCCGTCGGCACCCGGGATGTGGGCACCAAACTCACAGGTCGCGCTCGCCAGCACGGGCGACAGATCCAGCAGGTTAGCCTTGCGGTTGCCCGGGACCTCGATCTGGCGCAGGCACTCGGGATGGCCGACCATCTCGTCGACCGTGCGGAAGCCCAGGCTCGCCATGACCTCGCGCAGCTGCTCGGCAACAAAGAGCATAAAGTGCTCGACGTGCTCTGGCTTGCCGCGGAAGCCGCGACGCAGGCGGCAGTTTTGCGTAGCGATGCCGGCCGGGCAGGTATCCTGCTGGCAGTCGCGCTGCATGAGGCAGCCCATGGAGATGAGCGGCATGGTCGCAAAGCCAAACTCCTCGGCGCCCAACAGGCAGGCGACAGCGACGTCGGTGCCGTCCATGAGCTTGCCGTCGGCTTCGAGCACCACGCGTGAGCGCAGGCCGTTTTGCAGCAGCGTCTGCTGGGCCTCGGCAAGGCCAAGCTCCAGCGGCAGGCCGGCGTGCCAAATGGAGTCGCGCGCCGCGGCACCCGAGCCGCCGTTATGACCGCTGATCAAGATCTTGTCGGCAGCGCCCTTGGCCACACCGGTGGCGATGGTGCCGACGCCGGCCTCGCTGACCAGCTTGACCGACACGCGCGCACCGGGGTTGGCGTTCTTAAGGTCAAAGATCAGTTCTGCCAGGTCCTCGATGGAGTAGATGTCGTGGTGCGGCGGAGGCGAGATCAGGCCGATGCCGGGCGTGGACTGACGGACCTCGGCAATCCAGGGGTAGACCTTCTTGCCGGGCAGGTGACCGCCCTCGCCGGGCTTGGCGCCCTGGGCCATCTTGATCTGGATCTCGAAGGCGCTGCACAGGTAGCGGCTCGTCACGCCAAATCGCGCACTTGCTACCTGCTTGATCGCGGAGTTCTTGGAGTCGCCGTTGGCCAACGGGGTCTCGCGGCGCGGGTCCTCGCCGCCCTCGCCGGAGTTGGAACGGCCATGCAGGCGGTTCATGGCGATGGCCATGCACTCGTGTGCTTCCTTGCTGATGGAGCCGTACGACATGGCGCCGGTGTTAAAGCGGCGGACGATGTTGAGCGCAGGCTCGACCTCATCGAGTGCCACCGGCGTGCGGCCGCTGGCATCAAAGTCCAGCAGGTCGCGCAGGCGCACGGCACGGCCGGTGCGGTGCAGGCGGGCGCTGTACTCCTTAAAGGTGTCGTAGCTGTCCTCACGGCAGGCGGTCTGCAGCAAGTAGACAGTCTGCGGATCGATGAGGTGATCCTCGCCGCCGAGCAGGCGCCACTTGGTCAGGCCCAACGTGGGCAGCTGATCGGGAGCCGGGCTCTTAAGGATAGCGAGCGCGGCGTCATAGCGCTCATTTTGCTCGCGTTCGACGTCCTCGACACCCATACCGCCCACACGGCTCACCGTGCCGGCGAAGTACGCGTTGACGAACTCCGGCGTAAAGCCAACGGCCTCGAAGATCTGCGCGGAGTGGTAGCTCTGCACCGTGGAGATGCCCATCTTGGACATGATGGAGACGATGCCCGCCGTCGCGGCCTTGTTGTAATTGGCGATGCCCTGCTCGGCCGTCACGTCCAGGTCGCCGCATGCCGCCAGATTGCGGATGCACGCATGCGCGTTGTACGGGTAGATGCCGCTTGCGGAGTAGCCCACCAGCGCCGCAAAGTCGTGCGGGGACACGGCATCGCCGCACTCCACCACGATATCGGCAAAGGTGCGCACGCCGGCACGGATCAGGTGGTTGTGCACGCAGCCCACGGCGAGCAGCGACGGCACGGGTACCTCGCCCGCAGCGGCACGGTCGCTCAGCACCACGATGTTCACGCCATCGCGAACCGCAGCCTCGACGTCTTCGGCAAGCTGCTTGAGCGCAGCCTGCAGCGCGCCCTCACCCGCGTCGCGGCGGTACACGGCACGGAACCGGCGGGTCTTAAAGCCAACACGGTCAATCGCGCAAATGCGGTCGAACTCCTCCTCGCTCAGCAGCGGGCGCTCCAGGCGCACCAGCTGGCAGGCCGTACGGGAGTCCTCGAGCAAGTTGCCGTGGTTGCCCAGGTAGAGCGTGGTCGAAGTCACCATGTGCTCGCGCAGGGCATCAATCGGCGGATTCGTGACCTGGGCGAACAGCTGATAGAAGTAATCGAAGAACGAGCGCGTCTTCTTGGACAGGCAGGCCAGCGGCGCATCGATGCCCATCGAGGCAAGCGGGGCCTTGCCCTGCTGGGCCATGGGACGCACGACCTCGTCGACGTCATCCCAGTGGTAGCCGAGCTTGGCCATGCGCACGGTGGCAGGCACCTCGGCGTCCTCGGCGGGCGCGGGCGCGGCGGGCCTATCGAGCGCGTCGACGGTCAGCGTCTCCTCGGCAATCCAATCACGGTAGGGCTTTTCCTTGGCGTAACGGGCGCGCAGCTCGTCGTTGTAGATGACGCGGCCGCGGGCAAAGTCGACCTCGAGCATCTGACCCGGCCCCAGACAGCCGCTCGTCAGGATGTTCTCGGGGCTTACCTCGATGGTGCCCACCTCGCTTGCCAGCATAAAGCGACCGTCGCGCGTCACGTAGTAGCGGGCGGGACGCAAGCCGTTACGGTCGAGGGCGGCACCCAGCGTGCGACCGTCGGTAAAGGCGATGGCCGCCGGGCCATCCCACGGCTCCATGAGCATGGACTGGTAAGCGTCGTAGGCGCGGCGCTCCTCACTCAGGCTGTCGTTGTGGTCCCACGGCTCGGGCAGCAGCATGGATGCGGCACGCGTGAGCGGACGACCGTTCATGACCAAAAACTCAAGCACATTGTCCAAAATCGCGGAGTCGGAGCCCTCGCGGTTGATGATGGGCATCACGCGCTCAAGATCGTGCTGCAGCACGGGGCTGTACAGGTTGGGTTCGCGGGCGCGAATCCAGTTCACGTTGCCCTTGAGGGTATTGATCTCGCCGTTGTGGATGATAAAGCGGTTGGGATGTGCGCGCTCCCAGCTGGGCGTGGTGTTGGTGGAGTAGCGCGAGTGGACGAGCGCCACGGCCGTTTTGACGGCGGCGTCGTTGAGGTCGATGAAGAAGCGGCGCATCTGCGTGGCGACCAGCATGCCCTTGTACACGATGGTGCGCGAACTCATGGAACAGACGTAGAAAATCTTGTCGCGCAAGGCGAACTCGGCGTCGGCCTTCTTCTCGATGGTGCGGCGGCACACATACAGGCGACGCTCAAAGGCATCGCCGGCAGGTGTGTCGTCCGGACGGCCCAGGAAGGCCTGCAGGATAGTAGGCATACAGGCGCGGGCCGTCTCGCCCAGGTCGTGCGGGTCGACCGGCACCTCGCGCCAAAAGAGTAGCGGCACGCCGGCCTCGGCGCAGCCCTCCTCAAACACGCGGCGGGCATCCTCTACGCCCTTGTCGTCCTGCGGGAAGAACAGCATGGCCACACCATAGTCGCCCTCTGCCGGCAGAATCTGGCCGCACTTTTGAGCCTCTTTACGGAAAAAGTGATGCGGAACCTGGAACAGGATGCCAGCGCCGTCGCCGGTGTTCTTCTCGAGTCCCGTGCCGCCGCGGTGCTCCAAGTTGACCAGAATGGACAGTGCATCGTCCAGAATCTGGTGATGGCGCTCACCGTTGATATCGGCAAGCGCGCCGATGCCACATGCATCGTGGTCGAATTCGGGGCGATAAAGGCCCTGCTGCTGAGCGGAATCTGCCTGCATCGCGATCCTCCCCTAGATATTAGACAGTCAATTGAATAGGCATACTAGGAGCATCGCCGGCCCGTTGTGTTTCCCACCCGTTTCGAAACAATCGCGTAACGCGCACCCTACGAGTGGACACCGCCGACCTCAAGGGCGACAACAAGGGCCCCAGGTTCGGCCCGTAAGCTCACCGCTTCAAACATCTCAATCTGTAACAGGAAGACCCAATTTCCATCCCTAGTTGTTACAGTTCAAGACATTTCGGCAATCCCCTTTCACCATCCTATTCAAATACAACAATCTTGTTAGTCTTGGTTAACTTTTTAGCATAAAACGGGTATCCTTTGCGGCGTCAAACAAACGGCACGCAGGAGCTCACCATGCTCAACCATCTCAAACAACACTTTGGCTCGCACCGCACCGGAGGCCACGGAGGTCTGGATATCGCCCGGCACATCGGCCCCGGGCTGCTCGTGACCGTCGGCTTTATCGACCCGGGCAACTGGGCCTCCAATATGGCCGCGGGCTCGCAGTTTGGCTACGCGCTGCTGTGGATCGTCACGCTGTCCACAATTATGCTCATTGTGCTGCAGCACAACGCGGCGCACCTGGGCATCGCCACGGGCACCTGTCTTGCCGAGGCCACGACACACTACCTCCCCCGCATCGTGGGACACATGGTGCTCGCCAGCGCCTATCTCGCGACCATCGCCACCGCCATGGCCGAAGTCCTGGGTGGCGCGATTGCCCTTCAAATGCTCTTTGGGCTGCCCGTGCGCGCGGGCTGCGTCATCGTGGCGGCAGTATCGATGGCGATGCTCATGACGAGCTCCTACAAGCGCGCCGAGCGATGGATCATCGCCTTCGTAGGCGTGGTAGGACTCTCGTTTTTGGCTGAGCTTACGCTGGTCAAGGTCGACTGGCCGCAGGCCGCCGCAAGCTGGATCACACCCAGTATGCCCACCGGCTCGGCCGCGATTATCGTAAGTGTCCTAGGCGCGGTTGTTATGCCCCACAACCTCTTCCTGCACTCCGAGGTCATCCAATCCATGCACTTCGAAGGCCAAGGCAAGCAGGTTATCGAGGAACGTCTGCGCTACGAGCTCTTCGACACGCTCTTTTCGATGGGCGTGGGCTGGGCGATCAACTCGGCCATGGTCATCCTGGCCGCAACGACCTTCTTTGCGCACGGCATTGTCGTAGACGACCTCGCCGTCGCAGCGGACACGCTCTCCCCCATTCTGGGCCCGGCAAGCTCGACCATCTTTGCGGTGGCACTGCTGTTTGCGGGCATATCGAGTAGTGTGACGGCGGGCATGGCGGCGGGCACCATCACCGCGGGCATGTTCGACGAGGAATACGACATCCACGACCGACATTCCTCGATCGGGGTGGCGGCTTGTTTCGTCGGCGCAGTGGCGGCGTGCTTGGTCGTCCCAAATCCTTTTGAAGGTCTCATCTGGAGCCAGGCACTGCTGTCGCTTCAGCTGCCGATCACGGTTTTCGTGCTTATACGGCTCACCAGCTCACGCCGCGTCATGGGCAAATACGCCAACTCGCGCCCGCTCAACGCGTTGCTCGTAGGAATCGGCGTCATCGTAACGGTTCTCGACATCGTGCTGCTAACGGGGATGTAATTGGGATGGCGTGACTGTCCAGATATAATGTCTCAATCTGTAACACGTAAGGCCGTTTTAAACCGTCAGATAAATCAGAACCACCCTTAAAAAGGGTGGTTTGCTCTTAGGGTATAACCCACGGGCCCCGGGCTCGCGTCTAAAGGCGCGGGCCCGGACTTCGTCCAGGCCTAGTGCATCTTGACCCGTGGCGCGCCGGTCGAACCGGCGGG
>DBFOIV010000094.1:0-10946 GCA_048489175.1 Collinsella sp.
CCAACAATTCAATGCAACTTGAGGGAAAAACGATCCTGCTGGGCATTACCGGCGGGATCGCCGCCTATAAGTCGTGCAATATCGTGCGCCTGCTGCAAAAGCGCGGCGCGCGCGTCAAGGTCGTTATGAGCGAGCATGCCATCGAGTTTGTGGGCCCGCTCACCTTCCGTGCGCTCACCAACGAGCCCGTTGCCGTGGGCCTGTTCGACGACCCCTCCGACCCCATCCACCACATTTCGCTGGCGCAGGAGCCCGATCTGGTGGTCGTGGCGCCCGCGACGGCCAATATCATCGCCAAGATGGCCAACGGCATCGCCGACGACCTCATCTCCACCACGCTGCTGGCAACGCCGCGACCCATCGTGATCGCACCCGCTATGAACAACGGCATGTGGAAGGCGCCGGCGACGCAGGCCAACATGGCCACGCTGCGCGACCGCGGCGTGCATGTGGTGGGTCCGGGCAGTGGCTACCTTGCCTGCGGCGACGTGGACACGGGACGCATGAGCGAGCCCGAGGAGATCGTCGAGGCTGTCTGCGAGGCGCTCAACCCAGCGCCTCAGGACCTGGCAGGTAAGCGCATCGTGATTACCGCCGGCCCCACGCACGAGCCGATCGACCCCGTGCGCTTCATTGGTAACCGTTCATCGGGCAAGATGGGTATCGCTCTGGCGGGGGAGGCCGCACGCCGCGGTGCCTCCGTCACGCTCGTACTGGGACCGACATCGCTCGATGTTCCCCGCGGCGTGGAGTGCGTGCGCGTGCAGACCGCCGCAGAGATGCTCCAGGCGGCGCTGAGCGCCTTCCAGGCGGCCGATGCGGCCATTTGCGCGGCCGCCGTCGCCGACTACACACCGGCGGCCCCTGCGGACCATAAGCTCAAAAAGGCCAACGAACGCCTGGATCGAATTGAGCTCGTCGAGACCGTTGACATCTTGGCCGAGCTCTCACGTCAAAAGGGCAATCGCAGCGTGATCGGCTTTGCGGCCGAGACCGATAACGTCGTCGAGTACGCTGAGCGTAAATTGACCCGAAAGGGCTGCGATGCCATTATCGCCAACGATGTATCGCGCGCCGATTCGGGCTTTGGGACTGACACCAACAAGGCCTGGATTGTGAGCACAACGGGCACGCAAGAACTTCCCGTATTAACAAAACCCCAGCTCGCAGATACAATTTTGGACTTGCTTCAAAATTTGTAAAAAAGTTCTTGCACAAGGACAAAGTTTCGGGTTAATATACTCCCTGTAGCGAGCGAGAGCAGAGCAACAAACAAAAGCTTCGGGACGTGGCGCAGCTTGGTAGCGCACTTGACTGGGGGTCAAGGGGTCGCTGGTTCGAATCCAGTCGTCCCGACCAGAAGTTTGCAGGTCAGGCACATAGTGGCTGACCTTTTTTGTTTGAAGCAATCGCTTCATTTTGATTAATCAACAAGATGCCAAAAATCTACCTGCGCGATAATCGCCTTTTGCGGTTACTTGTGCGTTTTGCACGCGCTTGAGCCGATTTATTAACGCGATATGAATCTACATACGCGTAGCTGGTATACAGCCGAGTAAGGGCTGTATTTATCGCGGCGATTTACATAGATATAGCGACTGTAACGAACAAGCGTGTCGCTGTATCTATTCCAGTAGTTCACTTGATCGGTGGACAAGTGGGCTGTTGCAACCAAACGGCAAGCGGGATGAACTCTATACGAGGGCGCAGCAGAGGTAATTGTGGGGGAGTGCGGCAGACGCTCTGAGAGCCGCTTTATGGCCCCATTTTTTTCTCAAACCGACTACCTATGCCACGAACTTCAAATCGTTCGTGCGATAGCCAATAGAAAAGCCCGCGCGGTATGGCGCAGGCTTTTCATCCAGTAAACTAGAAGCACCAGGCGGGACAGACGCAATCCGAGTACGCGGCACCATTGGCGCAGGACGGACTGCCGCGATGATCGACTAAGAGGAAGTACGCAGAGTTGTCCGGTAGCATCGAACGCTCCCACTAAAGGCGGCCAATGGCAATGGCGGAGTTGTACGAATAGTTCTCCGTCACTTTGCCCTCGAATGCCTCGTACTGGGCACCTTCCTTGCCAATCCAAGAGTATTCAGACCAACCGCTATATGGGGTCTCAACAATCTCGGAGTAGCTGAGCAGGAACAGCTTGTCGGTGGTAGCCGTCACGGCGGCATCCTTGTTCGCCCGCTCGCCGTCGACGTTGTTCGTGAGCTTCCTGACCGATTTCACCTTGGTTTGGAAATCGGACGGCATGAGTTTCCAGATCTCGCCGGAATTCATCTTCTGGCGCAAGTCGGATTTCTCCCAGCCGCCTGCATTGGTGTGGCCGGCGTTCATGTTGGACGAAAGCTCTGTCGAGGTGGTGAGGAACGTCAGGCCCGCCTTGCCGGAACCATCGGCCAAATCCTCGTGGTTGATGCCGATGATACGGTAGGTCATGGTTTCGCCGTTCGTCAGCTTGACCGACCAGGTCGTCCCCGCATCCATGGCGGCCTTGGCCTTGGAATATGCCGGCGAGGTCTCGCCTTTCGCGGCGATGTCCTCGGCCACGGCCTTCTGCTCCTCGAGAGTCCAGTCCTTGGCGTCCTTGGCGATAGCCGCCTGGACGGTCGCGGAATCGGCTCCTGTGGAGCCGCCACCGGACGCGCCGCCGCCCTCGACGCCGCCGCAAGTCCCGCTGTTCACCGTGTTGCCGACCAGGTTGAACTGGTTTCGGATGGCACCGGCCACGCCGGGTCCCGCGAACACGATAACCAGACCGATGACCGCGATGATCAGGACGTACTCGATAATCGATTGGCCTCGGAGGCGGGCACCTCTAGGAGATACCCCCCCCCGAAGGTTAATTGCCGCTGCATGCATATGCGACACTCCCTTCGCTCAGGGTTTGCAATACGAGCCGAGCGTAGGGCTATTCCATAATTCTGCTCCGGTCTTGCCGCAGCGGCAACGATGACGATAGGGGAGAAAACCGAGTGTCTTGGATGCAGTCAATTGCCCTCCCGAAGCCCTCGCACGGCTGCACCTCGTCGATATAGAGGCGATTGTGGGTGCCCCCCTTGTACCGCCCAATGTTTGTCAATCTTGCTCGAGTTCCCTGCGCCGGGTCTGGCAGCTGAACCAAAGGCATAAAGCGCAGAGTATACTGACGTTCGCATGAGAAACAACGCGATTCGAACTGTCTGTTCGCCCACGAGAAAGAATCGTCCATGAGCATATTCGACAAAGGCTTCGACCCGCTGCAGGAGATTCAGAGGGCCACTAAGACTGCCGGCGAGACGGCGACCAAGATTGCCGAGGGGGCATCTGGGATGGCGGTTGCGGCAAGCGCTGCGGTCGTGGGCACGGCGACTACGGCGGGTGCAGCGATTGCAGAAGCGGCGAGCGGCGCGAAGGCCTCCCTCGACGAAAAAGAGGCCGAAAGACTCGATGCGGAGAAGGCGGAGTACGCGCCCAAGGTACAGGAAGCCCTGAGAGCGATTGAGGGCTCCCGCGCACAGGAGCTACTCGGCTCATTCCAGGAGTCTCCGCTTCCGTTGACGGAAGCCAATGCAGCCAAGGTGAAGTCAGCCTTTCCGATACCGAGGGAACAGACCGTCGTCTGGGCCGACGCTGAGTTCGACCTCAGGCCCAGCGGCATCGCCATGACCGAAAAGGGCGTCTACATCAAGGCAGATGCCGACGCGTTCGCCGTCCTGGGGAAGGAAAAGAGGCAGTCTCGGCTCTTCTACTTCGAGTGGGCGTACTTCGAGCCCGGCCCCTTCGCCTCCGACAGTGAAAGCAACCTTGCGCTCACCGTCGACGAAGCGTGCCGGGGCCAATTCGTATCCCGCTGCCGGGCAATCCGCGGCCTTGAGGATGACCGAGCCGCCGGCATCGACAGCGAGCTTGCCACGGTGGACGATACGGCGGTCAAAGCCGCGGCAGTCGCGGCGGCGGCGACCATCAACAGCAACGGGGAGGTCTTCGTCGAGCAGCGGGCCGCGGTCAACAAACCTGCGGGCCACGGAGAGCTTGCCGAGGAGGCCAACAACATCATCGACAGGCTCCAGGGCCACCAGGCCGAGATTCTGGGGAGGGACAACGCGAAGAACGGCCCCGACCGAAGCGTCGATGGCGTTCTGATCCAGACCAAGTACTACAAGACGGCACGCGGCTCCCTCGAAGCATGCTTCGATCCGAGCAGCCATCAGTATCGCTACCTCACAGAAGACCGCACGCCGATGCAGCTCGAAGTCCCGAAA
The DNA here is from genome assembly GCA_048489175.1 of Collinsella sp. Taxonomy (GTDB): domain Bacteria; phylum Actinomycetota; class Coriobacteriia; order Coriobacteriales; family Coriobacteriaceae; genus Collinsella. The sequence goes on from DBFOIV010000094.1 coordinate 4,251, forward strand.
GACCAGTACCAGCAGGTGCTCCGCAGTTTCGAGAAGAAGATTAGCCAAGGCAAGGTCCCCGGCGTCAGCGACCCCAAGGACGCCGAGAAGATCGTCCGCAAAGGCAAGCTCACATACGACCAGGCGGTGAACCTCGCCAAGCCGGGAACGGCGGAATCGCTGAAGTATGATGCTGCAACCGGCGCGGTCACATGCTCCTGCGCATTCGGCCTGTCGTTTCTAGCGACGACGTTCATGGCGTACAGGGAGACCAGGGACATCACCGGTGCCGTCCAGGCGGGCATCGCCGCCGGCGTCCAGGTGTTCGGCCTGTCCTTCGCCCAGCACATGGTCGTCTCGCAGCTCTCCAGAACGGGGCTTTCCAACGCGTTGATGGCACCCAGCCAGGCGGTGGTCGGCGAGCTCGGATTCAAGACGTCCGCCACAATCGTCAACGGCCTGCGCGCCCTTACGGGCAAGACCGCCATCAGCGGTGCGGCCGCCTCCAAGCAGCTTGCGAAGATGCTAAGGGGCAACGCCGTCTCGGCAGCGGTGACTCTCGCCGTGTTCTCGGTCCCCGAGACCTACAAGCTCTTCCAGGGCAAGGCAAGTGGCGCCCAGTACGCCCAGAACATGGCATGCCTCGCCACCTCGATCGCCGGGGGAATCGCCGGCGCCGTGGCCGGCACGGCGGTGTCGCCCGGCGAGGGGACCATCGTCGGTCTCGCGGGCGGCATGGTCGGCGGAACGGTCGGCACAGTGGCTGCGGGAGTAGTCGGCGGGATACTGTTCGAGGGCGACAGCGCGTCTTTTGGGCGGTACTTCAACGCCATGGTGTCGTGCATGGCGGTCGAGTACCTGCTCGACGGACGAGAGATGGATGAGCTGCTTGCCGTCCTAAACTGCGTAAAGCCGGAAGAGTTCAGGACGCTGATGGAGGAAACACTCTCATCGCGGGACCAAGAGGCGAAGGTCCGGGCGTTCCTTGTTCCGATGTTCGATGAGACTGTGTCGCGCAGAGAGCGCTTCGCGCTTCCCACCAGCAGACAGATATCCGATGCCCTTGTCGAGTTCGAGCAGGATGCCGAGGAGAAACCGACAGCTTAGCACGTTGCGCTCGACGGAATCGAAGAGGTAGGCATTCCTTGTATTCTTCCAGTCCCACGAATCGCTTTCCGGGGAGTCGGACTTGACTGCGATTTCGCACATCGCCATGGTCGCTCCCGTCAACTCCGTCATCGAGGTGAGTCCATTATCCACCCACCGCATACTCCCTGAGCTCGAAACGCCAACCAGGATGGGCTCGTAATGGCGGGGGAGTGCGGCAGACGCTCTGAGAGCCGCTGTATGGCCCCATTTTTTTCCTCAAACTAGCCACCTGTGCCACGAACCTCAAATTGTTCGAATAATCGCCAAAAGAAAAGCCCGCACAGCCTGTGCGGGCTTTCGGTATGAGCACACAGAACTAGAAGCACCAAGCAGGGCAGACGCAAATCGAGGTCGTCGCAAAGTCGCCGTCCAACGGACCGCCGCTGACGTTGACACGGAGGAAGTTCGCAGGGTAGCCCGGACTCACCGAACGCTCCCACCAAACGCTGCCAATGGAGATGGCGGAGTTGCTCGAATAGTTCGATTTCACCTTACCCCTGAAGCCCTCGTACTGGGCGCCCTCGGAGGAAGTCCACGGGAAACTGGAGACCCAATAGGAAATGGGGACGATCTCGGAATCGCTGAGTAGGAACAGCTTGTCCGTTGTCGCCGTCACGGTGTCATCCTTTTCCGTGTACCCGCTGACGTTGTGCGAGAGCTTCCTGACCGGTTTCACCTTGGACTGGAAATCGGAGGGCATCAGGTTCCAGATCTCGCCGGAATTCATTTTCCGGCGCAAGTCCGACTGCTCCCAGCCGCCGGCATTCGTTTTCGTGGCGTTCATGCAGGATCTGATACCCGTCGAGGTGGTGAGGAACGTCAGTCCCGCCTTGCCCGAACCGTCCGTGAGGTCGTCGTGGTTGATGCCGATGATGCGGTACTCGAGCGTCTGCCCATCTGTCAGCTTTATCGAGAACTTGGTGGCGGCATCCATGGCGGCCTTCGCCTTGGCGTAGGCGATAGACGATGTACCGTTCTTGGCAATGTCTCTGGCAACCGCCTCCTGCTCATCGAGCGTCCAATCCTTCGCATCCTTGGCTACCGCCGCTTGGACAGTCGCGGAGTCGGCCCCAGTGGAGCTGTCGCCGGACGCGCCTCCCTCGGTGCCGCCGGTCGCCCCGCTGTTCACCGTGTTGCCGACCAGGTTGAACTGGTTTCGGATGGCACCCGCCACGCCGGGTCCGGCGAACACTATGACCAGGCCGATGATCGCGATGATCAGGACGTACTCGATGATACTTTGACCTCGGAGGCGGGTATTCCTAGGAGATACCCCCCCCCCGAAGGTTCCGCGCCGCTGCATACATATGCGACACTCCCTTCGTATGGGGATTGATATTGCATGCAGAGCGTACGTTAGAGCGAACCAATCAGCCCGTAACGTGCCGATGCGGCAACAAGTGCGGCGGGGAAGGAGTCAGGCGCCCTCAGAGCGGCTATGACGCTCGCTTCGGGCGTTGCCCGCATTCCTATCGAGGCAACCGTTTCACACCTTTAGATAGACGAATGAAAGCCATAGAAAAGCGGGGTCCGGCTACAAGCCGAACCCCGCCCAAGAGAAACATTTAGAGTCGGGGAAGACACTACGTGTATCACTCGGCCTCCGCTGCCATGCGCACGACCTCTTCCATTGGGTAACGTATTCCATCATCCGCGTCCAAGGCCTCGTCGTAGGCCTCGGTGTCCGCCATGTCCTCAGCCTTCTCGAGGGCGGCCCTTTTCACGAACTCAGGAAAGGACATGCCGGCGGTGTCCGCAAGGCTCTGAATCAAGGCCCTTTCGTCCTCGTCGAACTTGACCGCGATCTCGCACATCGCCATGGTTGCTCCCGTCAACGCCGTCATCGAAGTGAATCCATTATCCACCCACCGCATACGCCCTGAACTCCAAATGCCAAGCAAGGGAGAAAACCGAGGACCCGAAGGCATTATCAAATCGGGCGATGAAGGGAGTGAACAGGACGACGTAATCGGAGTCCGTCCCGCCATCTGGGTCAAATTGAATTAGAAGCCGGCTCTCAAAACGGCTGAAACGAAAAGCCGACCTCGATGCGCTTGGGGTCGGCTTCTCGCAGTGAGTTCGGTTCCGGTTACCGCCAGGCCTTGGGGAGAATTACTCCGGGGCCTTGCTATTGAATCCAAAATGATAAGCATCAGCGCGGACATTCCAATTCGAGCAATCGAGATTGAGCTTGTCACAGCACTCGAACATGAGACCGAAATCTGTTGCCTTTTCGGTAATTTCGAGCTGATCGACAGCGGCTTGCATTGCGCCGTCGCTCATTGCGCGGCAATTGTGAAACAGACAGTGGAACGACAGCACATTGGATGTTTCCCATCCGCCCAGATAGGGCGATTTCATCCGTTTGCAGCCGAGAAAGGTACCGTTAAGCCTTATGAGCGACTGAGTGGACCAGTTCGACGCGTCGATAGAAGTCAGGCTACTGCAATCCCCAAAGGTCAAGAAGAAATCTGAACATCTGGACGTATCGAGCTTTTGGACATCGATGCTCGAAAGGTTCTCCATTCTGTAAAACCAGTAGTCGATTGAAGTCGGAGCTATGCCGCTATCGGCGACCTTGACCGTGCGGACCGCAGTTCGAACCGACCACCAAGGAATATTTGGCTCATGCGCGAGCCACTCACCCCGTTTATCCCAATTAAGGTTCACGTCCTTCTCTGACTCGAACCCCGTATAAACATCGGTCACCCTGCGGCAGTTGAACATATCTCCCACTTGCGGAACTCCACGCCTCTTGTAGAACATGAGGCTGTGGTCGTCCTCACTGTAAATCGCGAAGGCCGTGCCGTTCTGCGTGGAACTGATATGCCGCTGCGGCAATCACACTAAGAAGGTAAGGCGTTCGGAGTGACATCCCGTTCCAAAACGTATGGGCTCAATATGCCCATGTCGGGTCGGCGGATGTCTGACGTCCGCTATGCACGCGATCTCCTGTCCGACAGGAACCATGCGCAGAAGCGCAGGACGGGCAGGGCCGGCCCCGGCTGCCGTCCGGCCGCAGGAGATGCCAGGAGCCACAGGGCGAGCGCTGCGGCCTCGGGCGATGCGTGAACCTCCTCCGCGGCCGCTGCGACCTCGTCCTCGAGTTCTTCGGTGGCCCTGAGCCACGAGCGGTTGATCGATAGCCCTATAAGTTCATCAGGTACGCTAGAGCCAGTCGTCATTATAGACGAACCCCCTCGTATACAGCTCATCGACGAAGCGCAGCGCGTCGTGCGCGGACCAGTCCTTCTGGGCCAGGCCTTCTATCGCGATGGCGATGCTCTCGAAGATTCCGACACCATTCCTGAACAGGATCTTCAGCGCCTCGTCCCTCGCGGCCTGGTTGTTGCGGAGGGACGGAAGGAACGCAGCCGGGATAACGGCCTCGTAGAACATGTCCCGATCGAGTACCGCGAAGCGGCCGGGGACCCTGTTCCTGGCGTTCATCTCGTTGACGAGCGCGACGAAGCGGGGCCGGGTCGAGGGTGCTATCCTGCGCGGCGAGAGGAATGTCGTGGCAACGATCCCGCTACTCTCCATGTTGATCGATATCTGGATCGAGGGGACCGAGCTCACGATGAAGTGGGCGGCGTCTGCCCTGAGCTCCACGACGTTGCCGTGCATGACGATGCCGGGGCCGTGTGCGGGCCTGTACCTGCCGTCGGCGCTTGCCTGGTCACGGACGATCTGCCTCAGCAGGTCTTCATTCGAACACTGCCCGCCATTTATGGCCTCCATAGACGACCTCCTTCGGACATAAATCTCAACTGTTCTCACTATACATGTTGCAGTCACTGCGAACAAGAACTATACTTCGAACAGCAAAACGCATGCTACCTATTAAAGGAGATAACAACATGGCGAACCAGACTCCCCCCATGCGCAAAGCAATCCGCACTGCGAACGAGAACGCGTGGCTCCTGTCTGAAGCAACGTCTCGCGTGATTGCAGAAACAGGCAAGCCCGCCCCAACGCCGAGCACGGTGCTCGCATATGCCTTAGACAAGTTGGACGATCAGATGACAATAGCCGCAGCCGCCAAGAAGAGGATCGATTTTGATCAAGTTATGTGCCCGATCGAGGAATTCTGCAAGCTGGCCCAGCTTCCTCCAGCAACGACCAGCAGCCTGAGCGGCCGCTATGTCTTCACGGTAACGGGTCAGAAGGTAATCACTCATCTAATGCAAATGAACGCTCGCCTGACGCTCGACCTTCTGCCCTGCGAAGTTAAAAGTTGCTACACCATCCGTTGCGCTATGCGCGTCTTTCTGCTGGACGCATACGGCACGGTGCCGATGGTGTAGTAGACGCCTGGACACGCAGAAACCGCGCGCCATCCCATCTAGCCGCCCGGCCGGTGGTTTGCCAATTCGTCCCAAAACGTATGCCGTCCGGTACGACCAACAGCCGAGTCTTGCGCCCAGTTCGAGCAGCGCCAGAACCCCGTGCCGGAACCCACGCAGCCGATGGCAGGGGAATTCAGCCGCGGCCATCGAGGAGCCGACCCAGGGACGGCGCCCCCAGTCCTCGAAAGATTTCCACCGCCCCCTACAGGCCTGGATTGATTTAACAGTTGATTTAATCCGGCTGAACAAGCCGAGCATGGGCCGGTTGACAAAATGTAAGGTAAAAAAGCAGATACGACCGTACGCCGGTGCGGGGTTCGGGTGATGTGATAGAAAGTAATACACGTATTACATCTAACCGGGAGGTGCATCATGGCAACCGCCACCGCAGCCCTGAGAACCCCCGAGGACCTCGCGAACAGGTACGACCGCCTGGCGAAGTCGACGGGCCGCACGAAAACCTTCTACATGACGGAGGCGCTTGCCGCAGAGATAGGCAGGCTCGAATACGAGTACGGCCTCATGAATTATCCGGGAAGCGTTTGGTTGCGAGGTATGCCAGTGTGAGGGCCTGATTCGTCAGGCCCCGCACAGGGGGACCGCGATGGTGGCCACCGCGCCGCTCGAGGGGCTGTTGGCGAGCGAGACGGAGCCCCCGTGGGCGCTCGCGGCCTCGGAGGCGACGTGGAGGCCGAGCCCGTAGTGGCGGCCTCCGTCGCGCGAGGAGCGGGAGGAGTCGTCTGTGAAGAGGCGCTCGCAGCCGCGTTCGAGGGCGGCGGGAGAAAAGCCCGGTCCGTCGTCGGCAACCTCGATGACGAGCTGCCCGCCCGCGACGTCGCAGGATACAGCCACGCGCGAGCGTGCGTGCTCAGCGGCGTTGGCCACGAGGTTAGCGGCGGCTCGCGCCAGGCTGGTTCGGTCGAGCGGGGCCTCGGGTGCGCCCGCGACGGCGGGGCCCGTGGCCGCGTCGAGCGTCACGCCTCGCGCCCGGGTGATCTGGGCGGCCTCGGCGAGGACCTGTTCGCAGAGCTCGGCCGGCCGCATGGGGGCCCTCTCCGCCCCGCCGGACCCGCGCGACGCCTCGATGAGCAGGCGCACGTAGCCGTCGAGCCTTTCGACACTGCCGGCTATGTCGCGCGCGGCGGCCGCGAGGTCGGCGTCTTTCTCGTCTTCCAGCTCCTCCGCCACGAAGTCGGCGTTGGCGCGCAGCACGGTGAGC
>DBFOIV010000095.1:0-2788 GCA_048489175.1 Collinsella sp.
CGGCTTTGTCGTCAACATCACCAACAAGAGCGACAAGGACCTGACCTTCTACGCTCCTTCCGGCAAGACCAACGTCAACGGCACCATGAAGGAACCCTGGTTCTCGGCTCACCTGATGCCCGGCACCAACGCCACCGAGGAGTTCACGTTCTCGAGCGGCGAGCTTGACAGCCTTGACGACCTGGTCAACACGACCATCGGCATCGACGCCTACCTGACCGATTCCTACGAGGACGTCGCTTCCTACACCGCGACCATCGCGTAGCGACAGACACCGACAGCCGCGGATTGGCGGACATATCCGCGCACACCAGGCGGGGCCGCAGGAGTTGATCCTGCGGCCCCGTCGTTTTTATGCCGATGCGTAACGAGCGCTAGCGCTCCATGTTGGGAACGATGCTGCCCTCCGTTACTGCGCGCACGGCCAAGCGCATGATGTTGTCGTAGCCGGTCTTATTGAGAATCTCCGAGATGCGGCGTTTGATGGTGCCCTCGCTCATAAACAGCTCGGCCGCGATCTCGCGGCGGCTTTTACCCTCGCAGGCAAGGCGCAAGATCGACAGCTCGACATCGTCGAGGGCCGCCGTGCCCGAGAAGATGCTCTCGGGCGGCTTGGGAAACGTGCAGTAACCCGCCAGCGTGGAGCGCATCACGGCGAATAGCTCGTCGATACCAACGTTCTTGTACACAAAGCTGTCGACACCCGCCTCGCGCGCCTGGTCCACAAAGGTGATTTCGGGCATACCCGTCATGATAATGACGCGGCACTCGGGCAGTTGTTCTTTGATGCGCGCCGCCGCCACGATGCCGTTGGAATCATGCTCGGTACATACGTCCATCAGTATCATGTCCGGGCGCTCCTTAAGCACAACGTCCAAGGCATCCGAGGCGTCGGCGATCGCGGCAACAACCGTCATGTCGGGCTGGTCGCCAACGGAGCGCGCCAGGCTCTCGCGCAGGATGGCCTGGTCTTCGACTATAAGGACGCGGATCATGAACTTCTCCTTTGGACCGTGGCGTTGGAGGCGAGCGGGATGGACACCGTAAGTGTGAAGGGCGGGGCGGTGTGGACTTCCAGGCTGCCGCCCAGATTCTGTGCGACATGCCTCATACCAGGGATACCCGTTCCCTCGCGATACGATACGGGTGCAGGCGCGCCGTCGTTAGAAACGGTCATCCGCGCAACAGCACCGTCTTCCGACGTCTCCTGCCGCAGGCGCACATGGACCTGATGGGCCTGTGCATGCTTGGTGGCATTGGTCGAGGCTTCGCGGATAATCTGCAGAAAGGCTGCGGCGACACGCGCGTCGCTTGGCAGCTCGCCCTCCACATCGATCTGCACGCTCACCAGGCCAAAGGCATGGACGATATCGCCCAGTTGCTCTGCCGGTTCGGTGTCGCCCCCGCTGCGCAGATCGGCAGCGATTGAGCGCAGCAGCGGGTCGATCTGCTCGAGTGACTCGTCATCCAGGCGCCCCTCCTCCAGATAACGATGGAGGATGGACAGGCGCTGCCCGATCACGTCGTGCACGCGAGCGCGCATACGCAGATAGGCCGCATTGTCAGCAACTTTTTTGACTTCTTCGATCTGGGCTTGGAGCTCTTGGCCCGCAAGCTCAAGCAGGTGGTTGGCTTGCGCCAGGCGATCATGAGCATGCGCATACTCTGTTACATCCAGGCCGATAATGCGCTCGAAGAGGCGGCCCGAAACCATAACGTCATCGTGCACAAACAAGCGAATCTCGGCGGGAGAAACCTCGACCACCGCCCGCGCCTCACCAAAGCGGTCCAGATTAATCCGCACACGGTTCCTGCTGCTTTCGGGCATTTGCATGCTGAGTTTGCGCAAGTCGTTCCATGTACCGCTCATATCGCCTAGGTCGGTGGGCATATGAAGCTCCACCAGGTTTTTTCGCATGCAGCGGTTCATGAGCAGCGGACGGCCCCTCGGGTCCAGATACAGGATGCCCACGGGAATCACGTTGATGGTTTCGATCGTCGAGAACGCGGTGATATCCTCCTGGCGGTTGCGGACATCCATCAAGAGCGCCGCAATGGAGCGGAACAGGAAGAACGCTCCCTCTGCGATAAGGACCGTGGTCCACGCCGAGCCCATGGCAAAAACCACCGGCGGCGTCACGGCGGCAACGAGCAACAGTTCGGCCAGCATGACGGGGCGACGATAACGCACCATAAGCACCACGCCGTAGGCAAAGATTGCGGCATTGAGCCACAGCGCTCCGCCCATTGCCCTGGCACAAACGTCAAGCGGCGCCACCAGATATGAGCCAGACGACGCGAACAAGATGAGCGCCGAAATAACTAGGTGAAGCACAAGGCTCGCCTCGTAGGCACAAATCACCTTACGGTTATAGGACGAGCGGCGCGATGCGATGAGCGGGACGTGGATCGTCTGCAGACACGCAGCCAGGGCAAAGACAACATCGAGCGCAACGATTTGGGGAAGAATAAGCGAAATCTGCATCGTCACTCACCCGCCCTCGGCATCAAGACGATCATGCGCAGCTGGCCGGGCTCGCCCTCAAGGCGGTATGCCACGTTGCGCCCTTGCAGAGCGCTATCGAGCTCTTGCGCAGCGGGCGTCTGCGAAAGATCTGCATCATCGTTGGAAAAAAGCGTGGCGCGTAGCTCGACACTGCATCGGTCATGGTCGCCCAAGTGATACATAAGCGCCGGATGGTCGGTGGTGTAGGCAAAAAACGCAAAGTCATACACGCAGTCGTACAGGGCGCTTACCGTACTGGCGTGCAACGGGCGCCGTATGGCG
>DBFOIV010000096.1:0-15593 GCA_048489175.1 Collinsella sp.
CTCCAATCATCACTTTTTTGAGAAAAATACCCCCTGCTTTAGTGGGGTGTAGTGATAATCTCGCCTGTTCGCGCTACAGTTTGTCGGAAATACCTCGATGTTAGGAACCAAATGATCACTTCCGAGCTTTTCGGCACCGCGGCGTGCGGTACCCCCGTTCATCGTTACACCCTCAACGGGCCCGAGATCTGCGTTCGCATTATGGACTATGGTGCCACCGTGTTGGGCATCGACGTGCCCGACATTCCCGGCAACGCGCGCGATGTGGTGCTGGGCTTCGATAAGCTCGAGGATTACTTTGACAACCCCGCCTGCTTTGGCGCGACCATCGGCCCCGTGGCAAACCGCACCGCGGGCGCCACGATCACCATCGACGGCACGGACTGGCACATGCCAGCCAACGAAGGCGTCAACAACCTGCACAGCGATCTTGAGCATGGTCTGCACAAGCGCGTATGGGATGTTGGACTCGACGAGGTCCACAACGCCGTGCGCATGACCACCTCACTTGAGGATGGCGAACTGGGTCTCCCCGGCAACCGCACCTTTACGGCCGTGTTTACCGTGACGCGCACCGGCGTCTTTCGTGTCGAGTATGGCTGCGAGAGCGACCGCGCCACCTACGTGTCCATGACCAACCACACGTACTTTAACCTTGCCGGTCATAACGCCGGCATGGACTGCGAACACTTCTTTGTTGCCAACGCTGCCCACTACCTGCCCATTGATGACCAGAACATTCCAACCGGCGAGATCGCTCCGGTCGAAGGCACGCCGTTTGACTTTCGCGAGCTGCGTCCCGTCGCGCCTGGCATGGAGGCCGACGACCCGCAGATTAAGCAGGCCCGTGGCTACGACCACTGCCTGTGCATCGATGGCTATCAGTACGGTCGCAACCTGCGCCGCGCGATGCACGTCGAGGAGATGTGGACCGGTCGCGAGCTGGACTACTACACCACCGCACCGGGCGTGCAGCTCTACACCGGCAACTGGCTGGGCGACGAGCACGCCAAGGACGATGCCAACTATGGCTGGGGCGCCGGCTTTGCCCTCGAGGCCGAGATGTACCCCGACACGCCGCACCAGCCGCTGTTCCCACAGGGCATTGTGGGCCCGGGTCACCCCTACAGCAATGTGATCGAATACCACTTTATGAGGCACTAAGCCCACAACGTGACATACCACACAGCAGCGCCCGCCGGCACCACTGCCGACGGGCGCTTTGCTACCTAGTCATTGGGGACGTTCTTAAATGACTAGTCGGAGGGGATCAGGGTTGGAGCTGGGGAGGTAGCGGATTTCTAGTTCTATGCCGTGCTTTTGCAGCTCTCTGAGAAAAGCGACGTCTGCATCGCTCACGGCGACTGCGGGCGTTATGGGGTGCTTGCCCTCCCCTGCCTGCATATGGCCAATGCTGATCTTGGTGATCGGCACACCACCCTTAACCAGCGCGAGCGCATCTGCGGGTGAGGCCACCATGACCAGAATCCATTGACGCGGCGTTGCGGTATGAATGATATCGATGGTCCTTTGCACCGAGAAAAACCGTGTCCAAACGCCTTCTGGCGCCGCCACCCTCATGGGTGCCCATTGGCGCGAATCCGCCGCGATCTCATCGTTGACGATTAGGACAAGGTTGGAACCAGTCGCCTCGTTCCACAGTTCAATGTCTTGCCCGTAAATAAACCGGTCATCGATGCGTGTGAGAAGAATCTTGGGTTGAGCCATCACTGCCCCATTCTGCTTGAGACCCGTAAGGGCAAGACATCACGTCTCCAATATTAGTGCATTTAAAGTGAGAAAAGCCGTCAGAACACTTGCGCGGATTTGCGATGTCCCGTATCATAGACAGCCGTTGACGCCTCAGTTGCGTCACCACATGGCCGCCAGCGTAGCTCAGTTGGTAGAGCACCGCTCTCGTAAAGCGGGGGTCACCGGTTCGAGCCCGGTCGCTGGCTCCATTGCACAAGATAGCCGCCTTCGGGCGGCTTTTTTGTTGCCGATTTATCGCACAATGCCAATCCAAGCACAACGCCGCCGGCAACTCCCCTACTCAACAACAAGCCCCGCCAGCCGCAATCCCCAAAGGAACCGCGATCAGCGGGGCCTAAGCGCGCTCCTCCAAAGGAAAACGCTCACAACACGAATAGCTCAGCCGAGCAGCTCGTTACTCCTCCCAGTAAGCGTCTGCAAGCAGCTTAAAGCAGATCTTCTTGACCGGCTGCGCGCCATCGCCCGGGAACTCGAGCGTGGGCATGTGAGGCTCGCCGGCAACAAACAGCGCAAACTTGTCGTCAGCAAGATCGCCGGCGATCGAAGCGTCGGAATCGACCAGATCGTAGTCGTCCTTCTCGTCAAACTCCTGGACCAGCGTCAGGCTGCCCGTGGCAACCTTAAAGGCCTCGCGACCCTCAATGTCGATCTGCAGGTCGTGATAGCGCTGATGCGTCTCGTAGTGAGCCTCGGCCTCGGGACGCGTCGTGGGAGCCATGACGTTCGCAAAGACCTTGTCGCCCAGAATCGGATGGCTGCCGACCTCGAGCTGCGCCGGGTCGTTCTCCTCGAGCCAGTCGATCAGCACGTCGAGGCCCTGGAGCATTCCGCGGTACTCCTCGATATCGCCCAATGCACCGTAAATCATCTAAATCCCCTTTCGGATCGTTTTTTGACGGCTACTCGGTAAACGCGTTACCGACGCTGTTGCCACCCACATACGTCTCGACCAGGGTAAGGTCGGGATTGAACACGACAACGTCGGCGTCGCGCCCCGACATAATGCTATCGCACTTGTCGTCGACATGAGCTAGCAATCGATGCCGGGGCCGACACCCGAGCTCCTACAGCTCGGTTACGACGACGCCGTTGTAGACCTCGTCCCAACGGTCCATGACTAGATGGCCGGTCATGGGATCCATGGCATTGAGCTTGCCGCAGGTGTTGGCGGTACGCAGCACCGTCTCGTCGTCGGCGCCGGCAGCAATCGCATGTGCGAAGCCGGCAATGGTCGAATCGCCAGAGCCCGTAGCGTTAACGGCAGGGATATCGGGGGTCTTGGCGCGGAACGCACGGCCGTTATGGAAACCAACGGAGCCGGCAGCGCCCATGGATACGACGACCCAGGGGATATCGGAGAAGCGGGCGTCAGAGGCGAGCGCGGCGCGGAGCTCGTCCACATCGTCGGTGGTAAAGCTCGTGCCCAGAAGGCCGTTGATCTCGGTCAGGTTAGGCTTGACCAGCTCGGGCTTAATTTCGGACTTAAGGGCGGCCTCGAGCGAAGCACCCGAGGTATCGAGCAATACCTTGGCGCCGGCGTTCTCGGCAATGCCCGTGATCTTGGCATAGTAGTCTGCCTCGACACCGCGGGGCAGAGAACCCGAAATGGTGACGACGTCGGCCTTGCCCGCAAGCTCAGTAAACTTGGCGGTAAAGGCATCGAGTTCCTCGGGGGCAATTGTCGGGCCACTCTCGAGCAGCTCGGTCTGGTTGCCGGCGTGGAGGATGTTGAGGCAAATGCGAGTCTCGCCCTTGATGGGCACAAAGTCGTTGTTAATACCGTTGGCGTCCATGAGCTCAGCCATGAAGGCGCCCATGTGGCCGCCGAGCAGACCGGTTGCCACAACGTCGTCGCCCAGCTGACCCAGCACACGGGCCACGTTGAGGCCCTTGCCGCCAGCGGTCTTTTCGGGCTTCACACGGTTAACGTCGTCGATAATGAGCTCATCGAGCTGATAGCGCGTATCGACAGACGGGTTCATCGTAACGGTGAGGATCATTTTTAGCTCCTTATCTCGCAGGCTCCTTGTGCCTCGCGATACGAGTCGACAAAACGGAATTACAGAATCTCAATCGTGAACGAGCGAACGACGGTCTCCTTGGGCTTGGCGACAAGGCAGCCGCGCTTATGCTCAAGCACGTCGTCCTCATCGGAGCAGGTCGAAAGGCCACCCCAGGGTTCAACTGCCACAAAATCGCCCTCGGGCTTACTCCACACAATGAGATACGGGAAGCCCTCAAAGCTCAGGCAAACGCCTTTGTCCTCGCCCTTCTTGGAAAGCGTGACCTGACGGCTCTCGAGCACATCAAAGATGGTCTCCGCAAAATCGAAGAGCTCATGCGACAGAGGCAGTGTCTTTCCCACCATGGGGTTCTTGGAGCGCCTGTCCACATCAATCAAGCCAGTCGAAGGGACAGCGGTGCAGAGCTCCGCAGCCTCGTCCTTCTCAAAGCGCAACTCGTAGTCCGTATAGGCCTCGCCCTCATCGAGCGGACACCTAAAGCCGGGATGACCGCCAATAAAGAACGGCATGTCCTCGGTGCCCTCGTTGGTGACCTCGTAGGAAACGCGCACGGCAGCGTCCTCGAGCGTATAACGAGCGACAAGCTTAAACGGGTACGGATAATCGCTCAGCAGCGCGGCGTTATCCTCCGAAGCCAGGCACATCGCCAGCTCGTTCTCGCTCTGGCTCAGCAGCTTCCACTCCTGTTTGCGCGCAAACCCATGGCGGGCGAGCTTTACATGATGCCCGGCAAACGTCATGGCGTTGTTATCGCGCAAGCCTCCGCAAATCGGGAAGCAAATCGGTGCCTGGCCGGACCACACGGCGGGATCGCCCTGCCACAGATACTCGCGACCTCCGGCCTCGATCGAGGTAAACGAACCACCAGCCGTGGACACCTTAATAGAAATCGAATCGTTGGAGAGAGCGTATTCCATTGCCCATCCTTTCGAACAACTGCTTTTTGCTCGCAAGAACCCGTCTCGGCCCTGACCAAAGGACAAACCCGCACGTTCATCGATGCGTCCGGTTTCCCAGCCATGCAACGGGGTACCATACAGACATTGATGCAATTACAGCTGAAAGGCCTTCTTATGCGAACCATCATCCTTTATGCCTCACACCACCACGGCAATACGAAAAAGCTCGTGGACGCCATCGTCGAGGCGCACCCCGAGATCGATACCCTCGACGTGAAGTCACTCGGTAAAAACGAGTACCCCGACCTGCACGAATACCATCTGATCGGTGTCGCCACGGGCATCTATTACTCCGAGATCGACAAGGACATGGCACGCGTGCTCACGAACGTGCTGCAGCCGCAGGACAAGGTGTTTGGCCTTATGACCTACGGTGGCAAAAACAAGTGGTACGGCAAGGATATCGATGGCATCTGCCGCATGAGGCAGGCCATCTTTATGGGCGTCTACGGCTGTCCCGGCTTTGATACGTGGGGGCCGTTCAAACTCACCGGCGGCGTCCAGAAGGGACACCCGACCGCTGAGGAAATTAAGGGCGCCGTCGACTTCTTCGACAAGATCGAAGACGAGTATGGCGACATCATCGTCGAAGAGTACGCCAAGCGCGAGAAGCGTCTAGCATACGAAAAGGAGCATCCCGCGGGGGGTCTTGTGGCCGGCGTCAAGCGCACGGCAAAGAAGATCGTTAACAAGCTGTAACTGTTAAGGTGCTTTTGAGCGTTTAACCCATACGGCGGGTCCGAGCAGATTCGGGCCCGCCGTCTTTTTCTATCGTTAATCGGTAAAGGCGTTGCCGACGCTCTGGCCGCCAACATACGTCTCGACGAGGGTGAGCTCATGGTCGAACACGACAAAGTCGGCGTCGCGACCCGGCATGATGCTGCCGCACTTATCCTCGATGTGCGCAGAGCGAGCCGGCACCTCGGTTGCCATGCGAATGGCGATATCAGCGCTGGCGATGCCCCAATCGACAATGTTCTTGACGCCCTGGGCAAGCGTGAGCACCGAGCCGGCAATGCTTTTGCCGTCGGCGAGCCAGCACAGGTTGTCCTTCATGATGACGTCCATGCCACCACTGGTGTAGCTGCCCTCGGGCATGCCGCCGCAGCCCAGGCAGTCGGTGATGAGCACCGTGTGCTGCCAGCCCTTTGCCTGCAGCAGTGCCTTGATGGCGGCAGGGTTTACGTGCTTGCCGTCACAGATGATCTCGGCGTAGGTCTCGGGCGTGGACATGGCAGCCCCCACGACACCGGGCTCACGGTGATGCAGACCGCGCTGGCCGTTATAGGTATGCGTAAAGCAGCTGGCACCGGCATTGATAGCGGCGATGCACTCATCGTAGGTGGCGTCGGAGTGACCGATGCTGGTCACCACGCCCTTGGCGTTCAGAGCAGCCGCATAAGCAGCGGCACCGTCGCGCTCGGCGGCCATGGCGCTCTTAACGATGCGACCGCCCGCAGCCTCCTGCCACTGGTCGAAAACCTCCTCGGAGGGGTCAATCAGGTAAGCGGGGTTCTGCGCGCCCACGTGCTTCATGGTAAAGAAGGGGCCCTCCAGGTAGATGCCCTGAATGCGGGCACCGCAGAAGTCGGGGCCGCGGCCCTCGTCCGCCTTGGCGATAGCAGCGCAGGCGTCCTTGATCTGTTCGACGCCATCGGTGAACGTCGTGGGCAGCCAGCTGGTGGTACCGCGACGGGCGAGCTCGGTTGAGCTGATATCGATGCCCTCGGGATCGTTATCGGTAGTTGAGTGGTTGTAGAAGCCATGGATGTGAGTATCGACCATACCCGGTGCGATCCACGATCCCGTGTAGTCCTTAATCTCGCAAGAGGGCTCGTCGGCCTGCCAGGCGCCAAAAACGCCATCCTCGACCATAAGATAGCCGCCCAGTTGCGGGCCTGCCGGCAAGAAGAACTTGTCAGCCTTAATTGCGTACGTGCTCATATGCACTCCTCGCTTCTAAAGCAGTTGACTGTGGTAATGCTTATACCCAGCTCACGTAAAACAAAAAGCGCCCGCCCGCCGTTATGAGCGGACGGGCGCCCTTACAGGGGGACGCGATTAAGCGGTGAAGGGGTGAATCGTCACGCCCTTAACCACGCGGTTGACCGTGCCGGTGGGGCTCGGCGTATCGGGCGTGTTGCCCACGCGGACGGAGTTGAGCAGGCTGATAGCCTGGGCAAACATCACGAACGGCAGAGCAAGGTAACCCTCGGGAAGTGCCTCGTAGCCCTTAAAGGTGAAGGACTCACCCTCATAGACGGTGGCACCTTCCTGCTGAACGGCGATGGTGTGCTGAGCGATCTCGTCGCCACCGATCTCGTTGAGGATGTCGATGTCGTACTGACGGGTGTAGGCGTCGTTGTTGACGAACACGAAGACGAGCGTCTTATCGTCGACGAAGGACTTAGGTCCGTGACGATAGCCCATGGAGGTGTCGTAGGAAGTAGCGACCAGACCGTGAGCGAGCTCGAGGATCTTGAGCTGGCTCTCCTGAGCAAGGCCACCGAAGGAGCCAGAACCCAAGTAGGTCACGCGGTTGAAATCGCCAGCCAGGTAATCGGCGATCTCGGGCTCACGGGAGATGACCTCCTCGCCCATCTTGGCAATCGTCTCGACCCACTCGGCCTTCTGCTCGTCAGAGGCAGTGTCGAAAATAAGGGTGGAGAGCAGGGTCATGCAGGTGTAGGAACCGGTCATGGCGAAGCCCTTGTCGTTGGCGCGCGGAATGAGCAGCGTCAGCGCATTGGGATCATCGGCAGACTCGACGGCAAGCTTGCCCTCGGGAGCGCAGGTGATGTTGAGGAACTTGACGTTGTGGACGAGCTCCTTGGCAACGGCAACGGCGGCAAGGCTCTCGGGGCTGTTGCCAGAGCGGGCAAAGGAAACCACGAGCGTGGGATCCTCGGCGCGCAGGAAGTCGCGCGGGGCGCTCACGATGTCGGTCGTGGCGATGGGCTTAAAGTCGTAGAGATCAGTGTTGCCAGCGTGACGCAGGTACGGGGCGCAGGTATCGCCAACGTAGTCGGACGTACCGGCACCGGTGAAGACAACGGACAGACGACCCTCGCCCATAGCGCGAGCCTCGGCCAGGAAGGCCTCGATGGCCTCCTTGTTCTCGCGATAGATGTTGAGCGTATCGCGCCAAAGCTCGGGCTGCTGAGCAATCTCGGCCGTGGTGATCTGGGCGCCGAGCTCGGTGAGCTCCTCGACACTCTTCTCGAACATTTCTAATACCTCTCTCTAGAAGTAATCCTCTGACGTGCAATTATACACTTCGGTTGGTTATCTGGTAGTAACCAGTTAAATGCAAAGAATCATCATATGGAAACGATGCGGACACTAATCGCTACGCTGGTGGTAAACCTTGTATTTAAACTGATCGGCACGAGCAACCGAGAGTGTGTACTCCACAACCTCGTTTGACTCGTTATACGTAGTCCTGACCAAATCGAGCACAGGCGAGCCCTCGACAATTCCCAAAAGGTGGGCGTCGGTGGGACGGGCTATGCTCGCATAGAACTCCTCTTCGGCCACGCGTATCTTTTGCTGAAAGTCTTGCTCAATCACATCGTAAAGCGGCTTACGCTCCAGCAGCGGTCGCTTTAGGGACAGAAATTGACGAACTGGTAGATAGCTGCGTTCGACCATCATGGGCATGTTGTCGGCAGAACGAAGGCGCTTAAGCTTAAAAATGCGATCACCGATACGCAATCCCATATGCTCGGCCAGATTTTTATCGGCCTCCATCTCGCAAAACTCGAGAATCGTGGTCTCGGGGTCGCGACCCATCGCGCGCATCTGCTCGGTAAAGCTGTAGGACTGCATAAGATTGGTTGCTTTTGCCGAACGGTCGGTCACAAAGGTACCGCGACCGTGCTGCCGAACCACCAGTCCTAAACGCTCCAGTTCCTGCAAAGCCAGGCGCACCGTGGTGCGCGAGAGACCATAGCGCTCCGAAAGTTCGCGCTCGGAAGGAATCATGTCACCGGCGCGATATTCATGGTCGATCTTTTCGGTCAGAATATCGACCAGCTGATCGTACAGCGGTTGCTTACGCGCTCCGATCGCCATCCTATCCTCCCTTTTGCTCGAATTCGGCTAACTACCTAGGGTGTTTAGCATTATCTGTCTGCCACACCCGAATCATCAAGAAAACAAAAGCCGCGCGCTCTTTCGAGCACGCGGCTTTTAACATACACATGGCTTAAGGGGTCGGGGTGTGAGCCGCGTAGGGACACACCCCTCAAGCTAGAGCCTTACCAGATGCTCGGCCAGAGACCAAGCGGGCCAGCGCCCAGGATGCCAAGGACGAAGAGCAGGAGAATGCCCTTGGTCGGGGTCCAGCTGTGCTTAGCGAACATGTAGTAAAGCAGCAGCGTAAGCATAAGCGGGACGAGCTTCGGGACGATGGTGTTGAGGGTGTCGGCAACAGAGAAGTTGACCGGATCCTCGGTAACGGTAGCGTAGGTCACGGACTCCATGCCGTTGCCCAGATCGGCGACGCCGCACTTGACCTCGTTGCCGTCGGCATCGGTGGCGGTGAGGGCGTTGCCGTCCTCATCGGTCATGGCGATGGTACCGGCCTCAGCGGTCTCGGTATCGATGCCCTCCATACCGGTGAAGTTCTCGGCCTCCTTCTCGGAGACGATCACGGTAGTAGGGGCAAGGCCACGGGTGGTGCCGTTGGGGATCTGGAGGTTGATCTGGGTGCCACCCATGGTGACGACCAGGCAACCGACGACGAAGACGCCCATGATGGAAGCGGCACGCGTGAAGGCCTGCATGTTGGCGGTCAGAGCGTCAATAGCGCTGGTGCCAAGCTTGTAGGACCAGTTCATGAGCCAGAAGCGCAGAGCGAACTGGACGGCGTTGAAGATCACCAGGAAAATGATCGGCGCAGCGGCGTTGCCGTTGATGGCCATGTTGGAGGTGATGCCGGCCGTGATAGGCACGAGCGTCAGCCAGAACAGGGCGTCACCGATACCACCGAGCGGGCCCATTGCGGCGACGCGGACGGCGCGGATCGTGGGGATGTCAACCTTGTTCTGCTCGAGCGAAAGCACGATGCCCATAACAAAGGTGACGAGGAACGGGTGGGTGTTGAAGAACTCCAGGTTGTGGCTCATGGAAGCCGCGAGGTCGTTCTTGTTGGTGTGGATCTTCTCCAGACCGGGGATGATGGAGTAGAGCCAGCCAGCGGCCTGCATACGCTCGTAGTTGAACGAGGCCTGCAGGAAGCAGGAGCGCCAAGCCATCTTGTTGAGGGTCTTCTGGTCGAGCTGCGGAGCAGGAGTGAGATCCTCGTAGTGCTCCGGGATCACATACTCATTAGATGCCATCTTCGAAGTCACCTCCGTCAGAAACAGCTGCACCCTTCAGCTCGGTCTGCTGCTGGAA
The DNA here is from genome assembly GCA_048489175.1 of Collinsella sp. Classification (GTDB taxonomy): domain Bacteria; phylum Actinomycetota; class Coriobacteriia; order Coriobacteriales; family Coriobacteriaceae; genus Collinsella. The sequence continues at coordinate 10,157 of DBFOIV010000096.1, forward strand.
GTCCCAGAAAGCGATGCCGAAGCCGATGAGAGCGAGGATGAGCAGAGCAGGGGTTGCCAGCGAATCGTTGGCAACGGTGATGAGCGCGAGGCCGAAGCCCATGAGGAAGAAGCCCCACATATCGCGGTTCATCATAACCTTGAGCAGGACGGCGAAGCCGACGAAGCGCATCATGCCGCCTGCAGCGGACAGACCGGTCTGCAGCCACGTCGGGATGGCAGAAGCGATGGTCTGACCGATGGTAGCGCCAGCGATGAAGAACAGGGTGACGACGACAGCGAAGATCAGGCCGAGCAGAGCCATGGCGAAGTAGTTCAGGCGCTCGATGCCCTTGGTGTCCGCGTTGTGAGCCATGTTATCGGCCGTGGACATAAGCGGGGACATAAGCGTGAAGACCAGGGTAACGCCAAGCTGGCCAAGCAGAGCGAACGGAATGGCGAGGCCGACTGCCGCGTTGGGCTCGAGGCCCGTGGCGATAGCGAGAATGGCTGCCATGATGCCGCCGATGACGGCGTTAGGCGGCTGAGCGCCTCCGATCGGCATGTTGCCGATCGTCATGAGCTGATAGGTACCACCCACGAGAAGACCGGTGTTGAGGTCGCCAAGGATAAGACCGATGACGGCGCCGGTGACGATGGGCTGATAGAGAGACTCGAGGAAGTCAAACTGGTCGATTGCCGCGATGAACGTGACAACGAAGACCAGAGCGATCTGGATGATCGAGTATTCCATCTTGCTCCTCCTTTCAAAATGAATGTACGCACTTTGGATATCACGTACAGAACGTCAGGGTTTCACTCCTGACAACGTGGATCACGAGGATTACGAGAAGAGCTTGCTCGTGTCCTCAACAGGCGTGCTCGGAACGCGCCTGATCTCCAACTCCACCCCCAATTCCTGCAGCTCTTTAAACGCAGCGACATCCTCGTCGTTAACTGCGACGGAGGTGGCGACTTGGCGCTTTCCTTCCGACATGTGCATGTTGCCGATGTTTACCTTCTTTATAGGCACACCGCCCTTGACGAGCGTAAGCACGTCTTCCGGTGTTTCGGCCACGATGAAGATCTTCTGGCGCGGGCTCGCCTTGCCAATGACGTCGATGGTCTTCTGCAGGGAGAAGAAACGCGTAGCGACGCCGGCGGGAGCGGCCATCTTCATGAGGTTCTGGCGCATGGTGTTGGACGCCACGTCGTCGTTGGCGACGAGGATGAGGTTGGAGCCCAGAGTGGAGTTCCACTGGGTGGCAACCTGACCATGAACCAGTCGGTTATCGATGCGGGTAAGAAGAATGTTGGGTTCTGCCATGTTGATCAGCTTCCTTTCGATATTTGCTGACGACAGTTACTTGATCTCCTGAATCGCGTAACGCGAAACATCTACGACGGCTCCGGATCGGACTTTGATCTGGACCTTCTCGCCTTCGAAGCCTTTGACGGTTCCGTAGATACCGCCGGCGAAAAGAACCTCCTGACCCGGCTTGAGCTCGGTGTGCAGCTCCTTGAAGTACTTCTGCTTCTTCTTCATGTTGATTTGCGACCAGATGGTGTAAATCAAGCCCATGATGACAAGCAGGCCTAAAAGGGCGACCGAGGAGCTCAGGACGTTGGCTCCGAAATCGGCCATTAGATGCCGTCCTCGTCGCCGAAGATATCCTCTTCCTCGGAGCCGGCAACGGATGCGACCGTCTGGGCGGTGATGCCCGTCTGGCCAACGGTCACGGCCTGCTCGCCAAGCTCGGCGAGCGTGGCATTGCCGCGGAGGAACAGAAGCTCAATAACCATGGGAAGGTTGGTGCCAGTCAGAACCTCGACGTTGTCGACATCCTGGGCAATCATCATCGACTGGTTGAACGGGGTACCACCGAGCAAGTCGGTAAAGACGAGCACGCCATCGCACTCCTCGCGCATGGCGGTAATGGCGGCGCGGAGATCCTCACCGTAGGATGCGGCCTGGTCGCCCTCAAAAGGAACGACGGTAAAAGCAGGCTGGTCGCCGGCAACCATAGCGATAGCGCTTGCAAGGCCGGGTGCGAACTGTCCATGACCGGTAAGAATAAAGCCAACCATTCAAATTTCCCTTCCGAAGGTGTGTACGATCTGAGTCCGATGATTTTCGGAAGCCAGCGGGCGCTCGCCCTTAAAGCTTCTTAGAAAGCGTTCTTTGAAGACCAGTGGTTTCTAAACTGGTAGTAACCACGTGACGTGTTGTCTCTATATTACCCCAGAAGAGGTCGCTTTCGTTGATTCATACGCTAAAACGTTTTTGCACCGCTCACGGTGATATTTCGACCGTTTACCGCTCGTTAACACTTCTACCTGCGGTTTTGAAACCGTTTCGAAATGCTTTGGCAAAAAATCGGATCTTTTCCTGTGTCTAAACAACGCAGGGCGGCTAAAAATAGCGTGTAGAAAAATTGCAGGTCGTTGTGAAGATATGTGAATTGGTCTTTTTGACTTAATACCAGTTAGAACCAGTTTTGAGATTATCGGTGAACGGTAGTTTTCGACCGTTCACCGGTTACTTGTAATCGTTTGCAGCTGTTTTCCCATATGAATTAGGGGAACCCGGTGGAGCGCTTGCGCGATCAAAGGAAATTTTGGCATTTGTCCTTATCCCCCGCGCGTCAAACTCCCGCATCCATAAGTGAGCCAATAGCTCACGCTAATCGTTTTCAATCATTACTTACTCAGTATCCGTAATTATTTATCGTTTATCGTTAATTCTGATATGATACAAGTATCATCCAAAACGCCGATTGGAGGGGTTATGGTCCATCGAAACGCGTCTATATCGAATGACACCATCAGCCGCGAACAGACGGTAGCCAAACTGAGGAAGCTCGCTCGCATCTGCAAATGGGCCACGATCTGCATTACCACCGCGCTCGCTCTGGGGCTCCTCGCAGTCATTGCGATTGACCTTCTACTCATATTGCCTGGCCTCTCCCAAGGCTCGTGTCTCCAATCCGTAGAACTTCAAGCCGGCGAAGGGCCGTGCCTTGCTATCGTCGGCACCGATGCGCAGGCCCCACTTATGCTCGTCGCACACGATGGTCACACTGCCATAGGGAGCCTCTTGATGACATGTCTCGCGCTTACCATCGCGCTAAGCGTGCGCAGGCTTTTCTTCAACATTGAAAAGGAAGGCAGGCCCTTTGACCTTGAATGTAACCAGACACTTCGTCGAGTAGGACATTTATTCCTTATCGGCGGCGTTGCCGTGAGGCTTCTTGGCGCCGTAATCACGGGAATGATACTCTCAGGATTTGGCGGCAGCTTTACGGATGCGTTCGTCGGCCAGTTATTCGAGCCCTCCATGCTCTTTGCAGGCCTGATTATTTGCCTGATTGCCAGCATCTTCCGCTACGGGTATATCCTGCAAAAACAAGATGACGAGTTGCTCTAGGGGGAATCCATGATTATTCTGCGGCTTGACCGCATGCTCGCCGAACGCAAGATTTCATCCAAAGAGCTTGCGGAACGTGTGGGCATCTCCCAGGTCAATATGTCACGCATTAAGACGGGCAAGGTTTCTGCCATACGTTTTTCAACTCTTGACGCGATATGCCGGGCACTCGACTGCCAACCGGGCGATGTACTGGAATATATATCCGACGATGAAGCCGATAGCCTTTTTGGGCTTAAAGATGAATAGCCATAATTAAACTGCCGATCACGCTCTCAACGCAAATAGCCCGCCAGAACGACTTCCGTACTGGCGGGCTATTTGCTGTCTATCGGCTAGATGCTCGATGAGCCGTGCAACTCTTTACGCAAACAGGCCGTAGATGCTGATGTTGGCCTTGGCGTAGAGGCCGTTAGCATACTCGGTCCACTTGGAGCTGGCGCTCGAAGCCTGCGAGGAATACTGCTGGTAGGCGGTGTAATAGGCGGTCATGGCCTGCTTATAGGTGGCGCTGTCGGCCGTAAAGGCATCATCGGCAAAGGCCTTGGCATAGGTGCTGTCGGCATCCTTCCAGGCGCCCTTCTCGCTATCCCACTCGTCGCCGGCAAGGTTGATGATGTAGTCGGCGTAGTCCTTGCTCGCGGTCTCCTCGTTGCCGTCAGCAGGCTCGGTCGGGGCGGTCGGCATGCTTGCGGAGCTGTCGCCGACCTTCTTCTTGTAGAGCTTCTGCAACGTCGCGGACTGGCGGACGATCTGCTTGGCCTGGTCCTTGGACACGCCATACTGCGTGGCCATGGTCTTGTAGTCCGAAGTGCCGATGGAATCCTCGGCGTACTTCTTCATTTCCTTGGAAGAAACGGTAATGCCCTCGTCCTCGGCAGCATCCAGCAGGATCTTGTTGCGCACGTAGGACAGGATGACGTCGGCAGAAGGAGCAGTATAGTTGCCGTCACTATCCTTGACGGTGTCGAGGCTGTACTGGCTCTCGATGGCCTCACGCGCGGTGATGTCGCTCTTCTTGCCGTTGTAGCTATAGCTTGCCACGGTCGAATCGAGCTGGTCCTCGGTGAGGGTCGCCGAGCCAACACCCTTGCCGCCAAAACCACCGTTGCCGATAAAGAAGCCGACCACCGCAGCGATCACGATAGCGACCACAAAGGCGGCAATCATCGTCTTCTTGTGCTTGGATGTATGGTCGTCTTCGTCGGAGTCGTCGTCCTCGTCCTGCTCCTCGGGCATCAGATTCTCGTCAGCGGCATCCGCGGCAATCTGAGCCTCCAGGCGGGCGTCCTCCTCCTCGGCCGTCGTACCGGCAGCAATGTGCTCGGCAGACGTACCGGCGACCAGATCGATCTTCTCGTCCTCATCACCGTCGGGTCCTTCGCCGCGCTCGATGATCTGGATGCCGTCGATCTCGTCCTTCTCGTCCTTCTTTTGAATCAGACCCATATCAGTTACTCCTTGTTAGGAAACATAGTCCGCAATAGAATACGCCCGACAGAGCGCCGGGCGTATTGATTCTTAGGTTATACGCAAACACTTAAGTACTATTTAGGCGTTTGCAGTCTGCATGCCTTAGGCCAGGTGCGCGATAACGGCATCGGCAAAGGCCTGCGTGCCCACAGCGCCCTCAACGGAGCCGGTCTGGGCACGACGAACGTCGCCGGTAACCTGCTCACCCTCGTCGAGCGTGGTAGAAACGGCGGCGCGAATGCGATTGGCCGCGTCGTTCTCGCCCAGGTGATCGAGCATCATAGCCGCAGACAGAATCTCGGCCGTGGGGTTAGCGATATCCTGGCCAGCGATATCGGGCGCGGAGCCGTGCGTTGCCTCAAAGATTGCGCAGTCGGCACCGATGTTGGAGCCAGGAGCCATACCCAGACCGCCCACTAGGCCGGCGCACAGGTCGCTCACGATGTCGCCGTACAGGTTGGGCAGCACCAGGACATCGAAGTCGTTGGGGTTCTGGACCAGGCCCATGCAGGTGGCGTCGACAATCTTGTCGTTGAACTCGATATCGGGATAGTTGGCG
>DBFOIV010000097.1:0-4016 GCA_048489175.1 Collinsella sp.
CCGGCAGTGGGATTCTTCATGCCGACGGGTACCGAAATGCCGCTCGACACCAGGCGATGCTCCTGGTTTTCGACCGAGCGCGCGCCGACGGCAACGTAGCTCAGCAGGTCAACGAGGTATTGGTAGTTGGACGGATAGAGCATCTCGTCGGCGGTGAAGAAGCCCGTTTCCTCAATAACGCGCAGGTGCATATGGCGGATAGCCTTGACGCCCTCGAGCAGGTCGTCGGGAGCCTCGGGGTTGGGGTTGTGCAGAAGACCCTTGTAGCCGGTGCCCTTGGTGCGCGGCTTATTGGTGTAGACGCGCGGAATGATGATGAGCTTGTCCTTGACCTCTTCGGCGGTCTTGGCCAGTCGGTTCATATACTCGAGCACCGAATCCTCGCGGTCGGCAGAGCACGGGCCGATGATGAGCACCTTACGTGCGTCCTCGCCGGTAAAGACTTTGGCGACCTCGGCGTCAAATGCCTGCTTTTTGGCGGTAAGCTCAGCAGAAAGTGGCATTTCCTCGCGGATCTCCATGGGGATCGGCAGCCTGCGTTTGAATTCCATGGCCATGCGGGGCCTCCTCAATCTATAGAAAGAGCAAAAAGCGTATTGTCGAATGCACGGCATTATCCGCTGTCGCACGCTAAAGTGCAAGCCCTCGTCACCCCAAAACCTGCCAAAAAGGGACAGGTTTATTTTGGCAGGTATTATCTGGGTAAACGTTGGCGAATGCCGGGAGGGAGCGGCGCCGCGCGGGACCCTAAGGCTGTTGTCAGTTCCCCAGGAAATACCATGTGGGCAAAAAATGCCAAATATGAGTACGGTTGCTATCTTAGTAGCATATTGCCTTCGCAAAATAATAGACATAACAGCAAAATATGTTTATTAACGCAAACACATATAAGTCCGCTATAGGGCTGTTTGATCAATTTAGGGACGCGTGTAAGCCGTGAAAACGGCATTTGGGGCTGTTTTGGCTGTTACTAAAAAGGTAACAGTACTCATATTTGCCCTTTTTTGCCCACGGGGCCTCGAAGGGGCTGCCAATCAGGTTCCAGGGGAGGTGGTTCGAGGGCCGCAGAGCAAAAAAACGGGGGCGCAGGTTGTCCTGCGCCCCCGTTTTCTGGGCATTGCGGTTGTTTGCCGCCGGTTGTTACGCCGCCTCGTCGAACTGCGAGTTGTACAGGTCGGCGTAGAAGCCGCCTTGCGCGAGTAACTCGTCGTGCGTGCCCTTCTCGACGATGTCGCCGTCGCGAATTACCAAGATCACGTCGGCGTTGCGGATCGTGGACAGGCGGTGCGCGATGACAAAGCTTGTACGGCCCTGCATCAGCGCATCCATGGCGCGCTGAATGAGTTCCTCGGTGCGGGTATCGACGTTGGAGGTCGCCTCGTCCAGAATCAGCGCCGGGCGGTCGGCCAAAATGGCACGGGCGATGGTCACGAGCTGGCGCTGACCCTGCGACAGGTTAGTGCCCTCCTCGTTGATCATAAAGTCGTAACCGCCGGCGAGCGTATGGATAAAGTGATCGCAGCGTGCGGCGCGCGCGGCGGCCTCGACCTCGGCATCGCTTGCATCGGGGCGTCCGTAGCGGATGTTCTCGCGGATCGTGCCGTTAAACAGCCAGGTATCCTGCAGCACCATGGCAAACTCGCCGCGAAGTGCCGCGCGGTCCCAGTCGCGCACGTCGATGCCCTCGACGCGCAGCGAGCCGCCGTCCACATCGTAGAAGCGCTGCAGCAGCTTAATGAGCGTGGTCTTGCCGGCGCCGGTGGGGCCGACGATGGCGATGGTCTGGCCGGGCTGCGCCTCGCAGCTAAAGTCGTGGATGATGGTCTTGTCGGGCGTATAGCCAAACTTGACGTGGTCAAACTCCACGTGGCCGGGGCGCTTCTCGGGAATCTGCGCGTCGGCCTTCTGCTCCTCCTCGGGTGCGGCCAGGAACTCAAAGACGCGCTCGGTTGCGGCGGCCATCGACTGCATCGTGTTGCTCACGTTGCCCAGCTGCTGCACCGGCTGCGTAAAGTTGCGCACGTACTGGATAAAGCTCTGGATGTCGCCGGGCGTGGCGTTGCCGGTCAGTGCGAGCTGTGCGCCCACTACGACAACGCCCACGTAGCCCATGTTACCCACCAGGCTCATAAGCGGCATCATCAGGCCCGACAGGAACTGCGAGCGCCAGCCACTAATAAAGAGGCGGTCGTTTTGACGGTCGAACTCTTCGATCGAGGCCTCGGCGCGGTCGAACACCTGAATGACGTTCTGGCCGGCAAAGTCCTCCTCGATAATGCCGTTGACGGCGCCCAGAACCTGCTGCTGCTCGCGGAAGTACGGCTGCGAGAAGTGAATCATTACGGTCAAGATAATCGCGGCGGCCGGCAGCGTGAGCACGGTGACGCCGGTAAGCGGCAGGCTGATCGAAAGCATCATGACGAGCACGCCGATAATCTGCGTCACCGACGTGATGAGCTGCGTCACGCTCTGGTTGAGCGACTGACCCAGCGTATCGACGTCGTTGGTGATGCGGCTGAGTACGTCTCCCTTGCTGTGGCCGTTGAAGTAACTCATCGGCACGACGGCAATCTTGGCGGCGATTTCCTTGCGCATGCGGTAGCAGATCTTTTGCGTGACGCCGGTCATGAGCCAGCCCTGGACCAGGCTGCAGACAGAGCTCGCCAGATACAGGCAGAGCAAAAAGCCGAGCGTCTTGGCGATCCAGTCAAAGTCAACGTCGCCGGTGCCGTTGACCTTGGCGACCAGGCCTTCGAACAGCTTGGTCGTAACCTGGCCGAGCACCTTGGGTCCCACAATGTTAAAGATGACCGAGCACACGGCAAAGGCGACGGCGGCAAACACGGCAATCTTGTGCTGGCCGATATAGCCGAGCAGCTGCCTCATGGTGCCCTTAAAGTCCTTGGCCTTTTCGCCGCGACGCATGCCGCCCATGCGGCCCATGGGACCACGCTGGCGGGTGGGCTTGGGAATCTGAGTCTTGGTCTCGTCTGCCATTAGCGCTCGCCTCCTTCCGTGACGGCTGCAATTTCTTCTTGGGTAAGCCCTAGCTCTTCGGCGGAAAGCTGCGACTGTGCGATCTCCAGGTACGCCGGGCAGCTGTGCAGCAGCTCCTCGTGCGTACCGGTGCCCACCACGTGGCCGTCGTCGAGCACGACAATCTGGTCGGCGTGCATGATGGTCGCGATGCGCTGGGCCACGACCACGAGTGCGGCGTCGGTGACGTTTTTGGCGAGCTCCTCGCGCAGGCGCGCGTCGGTCTTGTAGTCGAGGGCACTAAACGAGTCATCGAACACCACGACCTCGGGCTTTTTGGCCAATGCGCGGGCGATGGCCAGACGCTGGCGCTGACCACCCGAAACATTGGAGCCGCCCTGGCTGATGGGGGAGTCGTAACCGCCCTCACGCTCGGCGATAAAGTCCTCGGCCTGTGCGATGCGCGCGGCCTGGCGCATGTCATCATCGCTCACCATGTCGCCGGCAAACTTGAGGTTGCTCTCGACGGTGCCCGAGAACAGACGCCCCTGCTGCGGGATGTAACCAATGCGGCGGCGCAGCTCGGAAAGGGTCATGTCGCGCACGTCGATGCCGTCGAGCGAAATGCTGCCGCCCGTGACGTCGTACAGGCGCGGAATCAGCTGTACGAGCGTGGACTTGCCCGAGCCCGTGGAGCCAATGATGCCGAGCATCTGACCGGCATGCGTGGTGAAGTTCACACCGCTAATGACGTCGGCGCGGGCATCGGGGTACTGGAAGCTCACGTCGCGGAAGGTGAGCTCACCGCGCGGCGAGCTGGCCGCGGGCAGTTTGGGCGAGGCAGGGTCGTTGATGCTCGTGGGGCAGGTGATGACCTCATCTACGCGCTCGGCTGCGACCTCGGCACGGGGCAGGATGACCGAAACCATGGTGAGGATCATAAACGCCATGACGATCTGCATGGTGTAGGAGATAAACGCCATCATGTTGCCGACCTGCATCACGCCGTCGGACACGCCCTGCGCGCCAAACCAGACGAT
>DBFOIV010000098.1:0-3508 GCA_048489175.1 Collinsella sp.
GTTCCGAACCCGGAAGCTAAGCCCCATCGCGCCGAGAGTACTGCGGGGTCAGCCCGTGGGAGGCCAGGGCGCCGCTGACCGGTGGACGGCACCGAGCCGTGCGCTTGAGCTGAAGAAGGGGGAGGCCTCGCGGCCTCCCCCCTTTTTGCGTTTCGATGCCCAACACTTCTTTGTCGCTGTGATTTTAGCCCTCGTTTGTCGCATCTTCTGCGAACGGGCTACAATATCTTAGTCTGTGCAGCATGGAGGTGATTATGCCCGAAGCCGGAATCGGCGTTGATATCGTCGAGATTTCCCGAATGAAATCAATCCTTGAGAAGACGCCCGCGTTTGCCCGACGCGTGTTTACCGATGAAGAGCGTGCGTATTGCGACGCATCGTCTCGCCCTGCCGCGCACTATGCTAGTCGTTTTGCTTCGCGCGAGGCGGTGCTTAAGGCTCTTGGAACGGGCTTTAGTCAGGGCGTTGGCCGTAAAGACGTTTCTGTAACGCGCGATAAGCTCGGCAAGCCAAAAGCGCTGCTTTCGGGTCGCGCTCTCGAAATCGCCCAGGAATTGGGCGTTGTCGAGGTTGCTCTTTCTATTACCCTGACGGGTGACTTGGCTGTCGCTAATGCCATTGCGATCACCGAGGATGCTCGACCTAAACCCAAGGAAGAGAAAGTGAGCACGAAGGAGCGCGTTGCTCAGACATTTAAAGAGGCTCGTTCAGTCCTGGATGAACTCGAACAGCTGCAACAATCTGCTTTGTCGGAACATCTGGATGATGGTCCACAAGATGCGCTAGGAGCATAGATGAAACCGGTTTTGAGTACCGAGGAAGTCGTTCGCCTCGAAGATATCATCGAGCGTGAGGGCACCTCGAAGGCCGAACTCATGGAGTTGGCGGGCGAATTTGCCGCCAATGAGATTTTAAAGCTCAACCCCGATCGCGTTCTTGTATTGGTCGGTTTTGGCAATAATGGCGGAGATGGCTGGGTTGCCGCTGACATTCTGACGCATAAGGGCGTTGATGTTGATATCGTCTCTCCGGTTGAGCCGGATGAGATTCCTGCCGCTCTCGCTCGCCATGTTGCTCGCCGCACTGCTGGCCGCGACGTGCACGTGTGTGTCGGCCCCTCTCGTGATGAGCTGGAGGTGCTGATCGATAAGGCTGATGTTGTAGTCGATGCCATTTTTGGTACTGGTTTTCACGGTGATCTCCGTGCGCCGTTTTCAATCTGGATTCCCACGGTCAATGAAAATGCCGATTGTGTTGTTTCCATCGATGTTCCCTCGGGCCTGAATGCCGAGACGGGTGTGGTTGATGATGACTGCATTCGTGCCGAGCGTACGGTGACGATGATTGCTCCCAAGATCGGCTTATACAGCGCTGACGGTCCCGAATATGCAGGCGATCTGGTCTGCGGTGGTCTGTATGACCGCCTTGATGAGGTCATTGACGATGTCGACCATGCTGCCGAGATTGTGGAGCCCGGCGACCTTGTGGACTACTTTGCTCCGCTGCCCACGAATATCGATAAGTACTCGCGCGGCTCGGTGCTCATTGTTGCCGGATCGGCGCAGTATCCTGGTGCGGCCATTATGGCTGCTAAGTCCGCTGCTCGCGCAGGTGCCGGCTATGTGGCGGTCGCGACGCCGGATGCGTGTGCCAACCTTATCCGCATGGCGCTCCCCTCGATTCCGGTTTTTGCCATTCCATCTGATTCTCGCGGATCTTTTGGTGCCGCTGCGCGCATGACGGTATGTGAGATTGCCAAGAAATACAGCTGTGTGCTGTGCGGTCCTGGCATGACGACGTCTGCCGGTGCCATGCAGGTGGTTTCGGGTCTGCTCGAGCTCGACGTGCCGCTTATCTTGGATGCCGATGCTCTCAACTGCCTTGCCAAGATTGCAATCGACGGCATCGACAGCAATCCCGAGATGTATCGTCGCGAGCAGCCGCTCGTCATGACACCACATTATCGCGAGCTTTCGCGTCTTGTTGCCGGCGATGAGGTCAATGACCTTGGTACCGCGATTGCTGCTGCGCAAAAGGTTGTCTGGGCCGCCGGTTCCGATAACCTCGTTGTTATCGCTAAGGGCCCAACGACGGCCATTTGCGGTGTTGAGCGCGTGCTACTGCCGCTCTCGGGCCCGGCGTCGTTGGCGACCGCTGGCTCGGGTGACGTCCTTGCGGGCATTCTGGCCGGCACACTGGCCACCATGCGCGACGAGATGGACCGTTGGGAGCTGCTGTACTCGTATGCCGTCGCACTTCATAGCTATGCCGGTTTTGCCGCGGCGACGGAGTTTGGCGAGAAGAGCGTTATCGCGACCGATCTTATCGACTTGATCGGTCCCGCCATGGAGTTAGCGGCAAAGGATGCGCTCGATGATCTGGGAATCACAGACGAAGGGTCGGATGAATAATTATGAATAAAGCCGATTTGACGCGTTGGTCCTGGGTCGAGATCGACCGCGGGGCGCTTCGCCGCAACACGAGGGCCTATAAGAATTTGCTGAATCCGCGCCAGCGCCTATGCTGCGTGGTTAAAGCCGACGCTTATGGTCATGGAGCTGTTGAGTGCGCCAAGATCATGTATTCGGCCGGAGCCGACATGTTTGCCGTGGCGACGGTTAACGAGGGCGTTGAGCTCCGACAGGGCGGGATCACGAAACCCATCCTCATCCTTAGCGAGCCGCCTATCGAAGCCATTCCGACGTTGCTCGAGTTCGATATTATGCCCTCGGTCTATACGTCTGACTTTGCTCTTGCGTATGGCGAATGCGCCGTCGCGGCGGGCAAGGTGGGTAAGTATCATCTCGCCATCGAGACGGGTATGAACCGTATCGGCGTACATTACACGCAGGTGCTCGACTTTGTCCGCGGCATTAGTTTCCATCGCGGCATTCAGTGCGATGGCGTATTTACACACTTCGCCACTGCCGATGAACCTTCGGGCTGGGACTACAAGCTGCAGTGCCAGCGCTTTACCGAGGCCGTTCAGGCCATTAAGGATGCGGGTTTTGAGTGCGGTATCGTGCACTGCGCCAACACGCCGTCCTCGATGCTCGACCCTTCGATGCATTTTGATATGATTCGCGCCGGCGTTGGCTTGTATGGCATGCAGCCGTGCGAGCTGAGCGGCCACGTGATGCGGCTCGATCCCGTTATGAGCGTCCATGCGCGCGTGACGCGCGTGGCACACCCTGCGATGGGCGAGGGTGTGGGCTACGGTTTTACCTACCGCGTACCGCGTACGCGCGTTCAGATCTGCACGCTGCCGATCGGTTATGCCGACGGCCTATCGCGTACGCTTTCCAATCGTATGGACGTGCTGTATCGCGGCGAGCGCGTGCGTCAGGTTGGCAATATCTGCATGGATCAGTTTATGGTCGCCATTCAGTCCAACCCGGCACACGAGATTCCCGAGGCCGAGTATGGTGACGAGATGATTATTGTCGGCCGCGATGGCGATGCCGAGATCACTATGGACGAGATGGCCCGACTGCGCGGAACGATTAAC
>DBFOIV010000099.1:0-6287 GCA_048489175.1 Collinsella sp.
AATCTCGACCATGGGCTCGACGGCGTAGACGCCAATGTCCATGAGGGAACCCGATGCCATATTGCAGTCGAAGATATTGGTGGCGCGTCCCGCGAGAATCTCGTTGTAGCGCGAGGAATACTTGCCAAAGCGCAATGAGGCACGGCGGATGGGGGCGATCTCGCCCAGGGCGTCCTCGATGGCGTGGAAGGCGTGATCGTGGAGGGGACGCATGGCCTCGAGGGCCACGACACCTGCTGCCTCGGCAGCGCGGAAGACTTCCAGCGCCTGCGCTTCGGTGGCGCAGAAGGGTTTCTCGACGATGACGTGCTTGCCACCGGCGATGCAGGCAAGGGCCTGCTCGTAGTGAAGTGCGTTAGGGCTGCCGATATAGACGGCGTCGACGTCGGCGGCGGACGCGAGCTCATCAAGTGCGGTGAAGTTACGCTCGCCACCGCGCTCGGCGGTAAAGGCAGCACCGCGATTGGCATCGCGCGAGAGCGTGCCCACAAACGCGGCTTGGTCGTTGGCGTTGACGACTTGGATAAAGTCGTCGGTAATCATGGATGTGCCGATGGTCGCTATACGCAGCATGTGTCCCCCTTGCGTTGTTTGGCCTACAGGACGAGTGTAGCGCGGGAGGACACAAAAGCGTGCGAAAACGCCGTTACAGGTCGCTCTCGTTAAAGCCGGTGTCGATATCGAGGTTGCTGCCGTCGGCCGCCGTGGTGGCAAGCTCATCGCAGCGCTCGTTGAGCTCGTGGCCGGCGTGACCCTTAACCCAGATGAACTCAACCTTGTGCTTGCTTTTGGCGGTGAGTAGGCGCTCCCACAGATCGCGGTTCTTAACGGGCTGCTTGTTGGCGGTTTTCCATCCGCGCTTTTTCCAGCCGTCGATCCAGTGCTTGTTAAAGGCGTTGACGACGTACTGCGAATCGGAATGGACCTCGACCTCGCAGGGGCGGTTAAGTGCCTCGAGCGCCACGATGACCGCCATGAGCTCCATGCGGTTGTTGGTGGTCTTGGCGTAGCCGCGCGAAAGCTCGGAGGTGAAGGTCTTGCCGGCGGGATTGGTGTATTTGAGCACGGCACCGTATCCGCCGCGTCCCGGATTTGATCGGGCCGAGCCGTCGGTATAGATGATGACCTTCACATGGTTCCTTTCGTTGGGTACGTTTCGTGTGAGTGACCATTGTAGCGCCGCGTTCGCCGAGGGCTAGCAATCTACCATATCTACCCCGTCCTCTGATGGCTGGTTTTCTTGGATGATGCGGTCGAGCTCGTCGAGGTATTGCTGCAACAGGGGAGAGGCCTTGCGTTCATCGTGCATGATATAGCCTACGTGCATCGTCGGGGCATCTGCCAGCGGAATCGATGCCATGCCCCATTGCATTTCGTTTGAGAGCACGCCGGTGGAGAGCGTGTAGCCGTTCGAGGTGATCAGCAGGTTGGTGAGCGTGCCGCGGTCAGAGACTCGAATATTGCGATCGCAGGGGATGTAGCTAAACGGCTCCTCGGCGTAATAGAAGGAGTTTGAGGTTCCCTGCTCAAAGCTGTAGCGCGTATAGGGCGTAAGGTCGGCAAGGGACAGCTGCGGGCGGCGGGCAAGCGGGTGGCGCTCACTTACGAACACGTGGACCTTTGCATCAAAGAGGTGATGGAAGCTTGCTCGGGCATCGGTAAAGGCTTTCTGTAGGACACGATCGTTAAAGTCGTCCAGATACAGGATGCCGATGTCGCTGCGAAACGCGCGGACGTCATCGATGATCTGCGACGTGGTGGTCTCGCGCATGATGAACTCGAACTTGCTGTCGCGGCAACGCTCGACCACGTTGACAAAGGCCTCGACCGAAAAGGCGTAGTGCTGGGCGGAAATGGCGAGGCGGGCTTGCGGGGTGCCGCCGTCCTCGTAGCGGGCCTCGAGCATATCGGCCTGCTCTACGACCTGGCGCGCATAGCCCAAAAGCTCGGTGCCGTCGTTGGTGAGCGTGACGCCGCGGCTGGAGCGCGTAAAGATCTCCAGGTGGAGTTCCTGCTCCAGGCTTTTGACGGCGTTTGAGATGTTGGACTGAGCGGTATAGAGGCGCTGAGCTGCGGCGTTGATTGAGCCGGACTCTGCCACGGCAATCAGAAAACGAAGCTGCTGAAGGGTCATCGGCGCCGTCCTTTCGATTGCTATCTATAAAACCGATAACAGGTTAGCGCTTTTAAGTGATTGACCGAGCGAAACAATGCTCGTACTATTCAAAACACACAAAGGCGGTAGGTAATTAAACCGACCACTGAACCGGGATGCGAAAGGAGGCCCGCATATGAATTGCTTACCAAGGCGAATGCCGGGCTCCTGTTTGCGCCCGTTGGCGTGATCAGGAGACAGCGACTTACTTCTCTCTTATTTATTTACTTTTGTTCGATCAAGGAGATCATCATGAGCCAGTTCATCAACAACCCCGAGCACACCTTTGGTTTCGATACCCTGCAGCTTCACGTTGGCCAGGAGAGCGCCGATCCCGCATCCGACTCCCGCGCCGTGCCTATCTACCAGACCACGAGCTATGTGTTCCGCAACTCCCAGCACGCCGCCGACCGCTTTGGTCTTGCCGACGCCGGTAACATCTACGGCCGTCTGACCAACTCCACCCAGGGCGTCTTCGAGGATCGTATCGCCGCACTCGAGGGTGGCGTGGCAGGTCTCGCCGTCGCCTCCGGTGCTGCTGCCATCACCTATACCCTGCAGGCTCTTGCCCAGGCCGGTGACCACGTGGTGGCTCAGAAGACCATCTACGGTGGCTCCTACAATCTGCTGGAGCATACGCTCTCCCAGTTTGGCGTCGAGACCACCTTTGTCGATGCCCATAACCTGGAAGAGGTCGAGGGTGCCATCAAGGACAACACCACGGTCATCTATCTCGAGACGCTCGGCAACCCCAACTCCGACATCCCCAACATCGACGCCATCTCCGAGATCGCCAAGAAGCACGGTTTACCGGTTGTCGTCGACAACACCTTCGGCACCCCGTATCTGTTCCGTCCGCTGGAGCATGGTGCCAACATCGTCGTCCACTCCGCAACCAAGTTTATCGGCGGCCACGGCACCTCGCTGGGCGGCGTGATCGTCGACGGCGGTAACTTCGATTGGAAGGCGAGCGGCAAGTATGCGCAGATCGCCGAGCCCAACCCCTCCTACCATGGCGTCTCGTTTGCCGAGGCTGCCGGTCCCGCCGCCTTCGCAACCTATGTCCGCGCCATCCTGCTGCGTGACGAGGGCGCCTGCATCAGCCCGTTCAACGCTTGGATCCTGCTCCAGGGCACCGAGACTCTGTCGCTGCGCGTTGACCGTCATGTCGAGAACACCAAGAAGGTCGTTGAGTTCCTGGCTGGTGACAGCCATGTCGCCAAGGTGAACCACCCGAGCCTGTCTGAGCACCCCGATCACGAGCTCTATCAGAAGTACTTCCCCCGTGGCGGCGCCTCGATCTTTACCTTTGAGATCAAGGGTGGCCAGGAGGCCGCCTGGAAGTTCATCGATCATCTGCAGGTGTTCTCGCTGCTCGCCAACGTGGCCGACGTCAAGTCGCTCGTCGTGCACCCGGCTACCACCACGCACTCCCAGCTCTCTGCCGAGGAGCTCGCCGAGCAGAACATCACGCCCTCCACGATCCGTCTTTCCATCGGTACCGAGAACGCCGAGGATATCATTTGGGATCTGAAGCAGGCCTTCGCCGCGCTGGACGAGTAAGGCGACTTGTGCAAGGACCCCTTGCGACTCGATAGGTATAACTGCATAAAATGCCTGCTCAAGGCGCCTGTGCGAACAATGGTTGCACAGGCGCCTTTTTTGCATAGAGCGGGTGCAAAAACAGGGTTTTTGGCATGCTTTATGCAATCGAGATGTGGAAAACTCCTGTTAAGAGGATGTGAGTTTTACGCAATTGACGTGCGCCTTTTGAGTAAAACCGCAGGTCGCGATTTGCTCGGGGTACTATGCAGCGCGATCGAATCACACGCAGCTCAAACGCAGCAAAAACGCACTACGGAGGTTTCCAGCTACATGAGGATCGATTCACGAAAACCGAAAGCCGCCGCCCTTTCCGCCGCTCTGATCGTGGCACTTTTGGCGGGCGCCGGTGCAACTGATGCCCACGCGGCAACACTATCCGACACGGTCGGATCCACGCCGTCCGAGGCGACGCTGGTGCAGCCCGTCGACTATCGCAGCGACGGCTTTGGCTCCATGCAGGAGTGGAACGCCTCGATGGAGGCCAAGCGCGATTCCCTTGAGATGCGTGCTCAGATCATCATGAACATGTACGGTGACTATGCCACCGATGACGAGCGCGCTGTACTGCAGGGTTGTATCGACGGTGCGGGCAGTCTTTTGACGATGGAGGAGGTCGACGCGAAGTCGACCGAGCTCGATGAGCTGCGCACTGCACTTGAGGATGCCAAGCGCGAAGCGCTCGAGGTTGCTGCCGCCGAGGCGGAGGCTGCCGAGGCCGCCCAGGCTTCGTACTACAACGCCGGTTACACTCCGTCCTACGCGTCTGCCGCGTCCTACGCGAACGGATCGGGCCTGACGCGCTCTGCGGGTGTCAATAACTACAACGGTCGCCGCGAGACCTATTACAGCAGCAATGTGCTTTATCACTATCGCACGGGCGAATGGACTCAGGATTCTGAGGGCTTCTGGCGCGATTCCGACGGCTATTACGTTGTTGCCGCGGGCGATATGGCCCAGGGCTCGACCTTTACGGGCTCCAAGGGTGATTGCAAGGTCTATGACTCCGGCTGCGCTGCCGGAACCACCGATTACTACACCGGTTGGTAATTTTTCTGCATCACGGATATTTGGCGGACGGGCGTCTTTACCGAGCTTTAGGGCAACGTAAGGACGTCCGTTCTATGTATGCGTTTGAGTTAACAGAGCCCTTACCGTGGCGGTACGCTGGGCGTATGGATGCGGGGCACACTGGTTCTTGAGAAATAAGGTCTTTCTCTTGGAGGAAGTGGTCTTGTGAATGCTCGAGATATTGCCGTTGCCGCCGTCGCGTTGATGCTTGGCTGCCTTGGTCCCACGGCCGCGCTCGTCGCGGGCATGCAGGGGACATGCGGGGCTGCTCCTATCGTGGTCGGCGCGCTGATCGCGGCCACGCTGCTGGGAAGCGCAGGCGTGGTTCTTTGCCGCGACGATGAGGACGAGGTGCCGGGGTCGCAACGCTAACTGTTGTGAGATCGGCCGCCGGTCATAGACGAAGATGAAGGCCGCCGCAGGGGAAAGGTTCCCTTGCGGCGGTTTTGCTGTTAAGGCTGTTGAATGCGGCGCGTCGGCGCTACCAGCTTTTCTCGATATCGCGGATGCGCCGATAGAGCCACTCGTTTTGCGGTGCCTGGATATCGTGTTTGGTTGCGAGGCGGCAGATGGTGCCCGCGAACTCATCAACCTCGGTTTTGCGCCTTGCGATGCGGTCTTGAGCCGTCGAGGGCATACCGGCGGGGTCGATTCCCTCGATGAGGTGCACCATTTGCGTCAGGTCTGCCTCGGTCAGTTCAACGCCCTCGGCGTTGGCGACCGCAAGCGTTTCGCGCATGGCGGAAACAAAGCAGTGACGCTGCTCGGAGCCCGGCTCCGTGGCGCTTCCGTAGGTCCCGCCGTAGGCCATGCAGGTCTGGTTGATGCCGTCGTTGAGCATGAGTTTGGCCCACATGCGGTGGGCGATGTCGTCCTCGACGGTATGGGCGATGCCGCAGCGCGTATAGAGCTCGTCGATCGCGGTGATGGTTGCGGGGTTCGTGCCGGCCGCCGCGCCAAAGCGGATTTCGCCCGCATTGGTAAAGGTGAGCGCGCCGTTGAGAAACACGGCGTCCATGCCCTGGCAGATACCAAGAACGGTATGCTCCCAGCCAAAGCGTTCGGCAATCTTTTGCTCGCTCGTAATGCCGTTGCACAGCGAGGCGATGAGCGTGTTGGGTCCCACGACGCGCTCCATAGTCTTGAGTGCTTGGTCGAGACCGGTGGTCTTGACTGTCAGGATGACCAGATCGGCGGGCGTCGCCTCGCTGGCACGGACGGACGTGAGATCGCAGGGCTTGCCGTTGACGGTGAGCGCGTCGTTCGCATGACGCTCAAAACGGGCATCATCCATGACGTATTCGACGGCGTCGTTGCCGAGCGCCCGGGCGATCATGCTGCCGTAGAGCAGGCCGACGCCGCCCTTGCCGATAAAGGCGACCTTGTTGATCTGCATGTGAATCATCTCCCCATGTAAAAGGCGCCCGCGTAAGGGGCGCCTGATGGATTGTATGCTGCC
>DBFOIV010000100.1:0-3032 GCA_048489175.1 Collinsella sp.
CAGGTCCCTTTTCTGCGAGCGCCCAGGGCGCCACACGCGTGCACAGACTGTCGGTTCGACGTAGAAGCCTCAGCCGTAGCAACGGATTGCCCAGCGAGAGATCGCCGCGGGCGGATATTAAACTGCAAAGACGAGCGTCGGGAAGACACGCCGAGGTCGCCGCGGACGGGTTGATATAGGGAGAGGGCCTGACCCCATATCGTTGGGGCCAGGCCCGATTTTGCCTCTTGACAATGTCCTGCTCATATTAAAAGGAACGTCCCCAGGTGCCGGCACGAGAAAGACAGCGCTGCGGGAAACGATCCGCAGCGCTGTCTTTCTTTATGCAAATACGATTAGGTTATCTCGGTGTATCGCCGGCTTCTCGGCCAGGTTAGCAAGCAGGCGGTTGCTGGCGATCTGGTCCTGGCGGCGACCGGCTGCAAGCTCCAGCACGTCCGAATCGGCCTCGGCGATACCGCGGGCGACGACCATACCGCTCGGGTCGCACACATCGAGCACATCGCCCTCGGCAAACTGGCCATCGACCTCGCGAATACCCACCGCAAGCAGAGAAGAGCCACGGCTGACCAGCGCCTTCGCAGCACCATCATCGACCGTCACCGAGCCATGCGCCTTGTCGCCCAGTGCGATCCACAGCTTGCGGGGTGCGATGTCCAGACGCTCCGCCGGCGGATCGAACAGCGTGCCCACGCTCTCGCCGCGGGCGAGGCGCACAAGCGCATCGGGCTCCTCGCCCGAGCAAATCACGCTCTGAATGCCCGCCGTCATCAGGATGCGGCTCGCGCGGATCTTGGTAATCATGCCGCCCGTGCCCACCGATGTGGAAGAATCACCCGCCGAGGCAATAATCTTGGCATCGATCTTATGCACGACAGGAACAAACTCGGCCGTGGGGTCCTCATGCGGATTGGCGGTATAGAGGCCATCGATGTCCGAGAGCGTCACGCACAGATCGGCAGAAACCAGGCAGCTCACAAGCGCCGCCAGTGTGTCGTTGTCGCCAAACTTGATCTCATCGACGGTAACGGTGTCGTTTTCGTTGACGACCGGCACCACGCCCAGCTCCACCAGGCGCAGCAGGGCGTCGCGCGCGTGCAGGTAGGACGTACGGCGCGCCGTGTCATGGCGCGTGAGAAGCACGAGCGAGGTGAGTAGGTCGCGCGCATGGAACTCCTCGTCGTAGGCCGACGAGATGATGCACTGACCGGCCGAGGCGCAGGCCTGCAGGCTCGGCAGATCGCCGACCGGTTTGCGGTCGAAGCCCAGCACGGGATAGCCACAGGCGATAGCGCCCGAGCTCACCACGACCAAGCGCCAGCCGAGCTTGCGCAGGGCCGCGGCCTGATCGGCCAGGCCACCGATAAAGGCGCGGTTGACCTTACCGTCGGCACCCACCACCGTGGACGAGCCGATCTTTACCACCATCGTTTTATAAGAAGTCGTCATACGTCAAACCAATCGAGTGTTGAGCAGGCGGGCGAGCTGGAGCAGCCGGGGCACCCGGTGCGGGACGGACGAAAATGATCCGTTTTCCTCCGTCCCCTTCGGATCATTTTGCCCAGGGAAAGGCAGAAGCCGCGGCCATGTTCTTGCGCACGAGCTCGTCGCGCACCTGTGCCAGGCCCTGCTCCATGCCCACCACATAAGTCTGCGGGTACAGGAAGCGCTTGTAGACCGGATCCAGATGGTCCAGTGCCCAGGTGCAACGCTCGCGTGCGTCCTCAATGCTCTCGCGCGGGGCAACGGCACTGCCATCGCGCACGATCGGCGCCAGCAGCTCGCGATACTCAAGCTCGGAAACGTCGGTCACCAGGGCGGCATCGTTCACGGCCACGAGGGTATTGCCACGCGCGGCGCCCTCCCCCGCCAGATGATCCTCGTCATAGATCATGTCGCAGATCGGGCCGCCAAAGCCGTCGTAATAGCGGCGCACGCGCTGCACGCCCGGGATCGTGCGCTTGTAGGGCTGCTCGGAGAGCTTAACCACCGGCGTCCACGGGTCCGTCTCGCTCGCACGGCGGGCGGAAAGCTTGTACACGCCGCCCAGCGCCGGCTGGTCATAGCAGGTCGCGAGCTTGGTGCCCACGCCAAAGCTATCGATAGGCGCACCCTGGTCGAGCAGTGACTGAATCGTGTACTCGTCAAGATCGTTGGAAACCGAGATCCCCACATAGGGCAGGCCCTCGGCATCAAAACGGCCGCGCACATACTTGGAGAGCTTGGCGAGGTCGCCCGAGTCAATGCGAATAGCCGACAGGCGCTCGCCCACCGCCTCCATCTCCTTGGCAACCGTAATGGCATGCTCGCAGCCCTCACGCACATCGTAGGTGTCGATGAGCAGCGTACAGTTCTTGGGACTCGACTTGGCAAAGGCGCGGAAGGCCTCGAGCTCGGAATCGAAGCTCATCACCCAGCTGTGCGCATGCGTGCCAAAGACGGGAATACCGTAGCGGCGACCGGCGAGCACATTGGACGTAGAGGAACAGCCGGCAACGTAGCTCGCGCGCGCGACGGCCAGGCCGCCATCGGGACCCTGGGCGCGGCGCAGACCAAACTCGGCCACGGGACGACCGTCGGCGGCGAGCACCACGCGCGCCGTCTTGGTGGCGACAAGCGTCTGGAACCCGACGATGTTGAGCAGCGCCGTCTCAAGCAGCTGGCACTCGAGCGCAGGACCGGTGACGCGCACCATGGGCTCGCGCGGAAAGACGAGCTCGCCCTCGGGGACGGCGTCGATATTTACATGCGCACGAAAATCGCGCAGGTAGTCGAGGAATGCGGACTTGAACATCGCGCCGCCGGCAGGGGCCTCAAGCGAGGCGAGGTAGTCGATATCCTCGGGCGTAAAGCGCAGGTTCTCGACGAGCTCGGGCAGCTCGGCGGTGCCACACATGACGGCATAGGCGCTGCCAAAGGGATGGTCGCGGTAAAACGCGGTAAAACAACCCTGCTCATTGGCCTTGCCGCTCTCCCACAGGCCCTGGGCCATAGTGAGCTCGTACAGATCGGTGAGCATTGCAATGTCGGTG
>DBFOIV010000101.1:0-17237 GCA_048489175.1 Collinsella sp.
GCCCGGATGCGACACATCTGGTGTGTCCATCCTCGCAGTATCCGGTTCTCAAGGTGCACGCCCCGCGGCTGATCCGGTCCGACCGGGCCGCGCGGCAAGGAGATATATTGCCAGACCGGAGGGGCGCCGTGGGCGGGAATCGCGCACTCCATATTTTGTTCACAAATGAATAGGGCCCTCAGTCGCATCACTGAGGTTAAAACTGAAGCATTGGCTTCTGATATTGGCGATGACCAGCTGTTTTATGAGTATTGAGACATCGGTCATCTCTGGAGCGCTACTTTACTCCAAAGGCATCAGCTATTTGTTTCCCATCGGTAAAAGGCGGGTTTTGTTCGCCAAGCGTTCTTATATATAGATAGATACGGGTTCGAACCCGTGCACCGGCAACAAAAAAGACGGCCAACCGAAGTTGACCGTCTCAACAATCTTTGGGTGGGCCGTCAGGGGTTCAGCCTGCTTCGCAGGCGGCCGCTGCGGCGCTTTCGCGCCTTGCGCGCTGCGCTGGCAAACGCTCACGCGTTTACTCAGCTCCGCGCCCCGACGGGTTCGAACCCGTGCACCGGCAACAAAAAAGCGACCAACCGGAGTTGATCGCTTTCTATTCCATGGTGGGCCGTCAGGGGTTCGAACCCTGGACCTTGGGATTAAAAGTCCCCTGCTCTGCCAGCTGAGCTAACGGCCCGCGGGTGGCATTGTACCACGGTCTGGGACTATTCCCAACTCCATTGGCCGTTCTGGAAAATCACAACTTCACGTCCATCAGGCGTAATGCCCGTAATATCGATGTCGTCCGTGCCGATCATAAAATCGACGTGCGTGCTCGAGACGTTAACGCCATGCTCCAGGAGCTCCTCCTTGGACATGTCATACCCACCCTCGATGCATTCGGGGAAACCTACACCTAGCGCGAGATGGCAGCTAGCGTTCTCGTCATAGAGCGTATCGTAGAACAGAACACCACTTTCGCGGATCGGCGTGTTCTTGGAAATGAGTGCGACCTCTCCCAGGTGAGCAGCGCCCTCGTCAGTATCGATGATACTTGCGAGCGTTGCCTTGCCCACGCGGGCGTCGTAGTCCACCACGCGGCCGCCCTCGAACTTAATCCAAAAATCGTCGACTTTATTGCCGTGGTGGATGAGCGGCATGGCCGAGTACACGATACCGTCGGCGCGCATGCGATCGGGCGAAGTGAAGACTTCCTCGGTGGGAATGTTGGGGAAGAAGGGGTGCCCATCGGGCGTCTTGCCCTTGCCGCCGGCCCACTCGTGACCCTTCGTCATGCCAATCGTCAGATCGGTTCCATTTGCCGCGGTGTAATGCAGGTAGTCGAAACGATTGTCGTTCAGGAAACGCAGGTTCTTTTCGAATGCGGCGTCATGGAGTTCCCAGTCGCTCTCTGGGTCCTGGCCATCGGCGCGAGCGGTGTGCAGAATCGCATTCCACAGCTTATAGATTGCAACCTCATCGGCGTCTCCCGGGAACACCTCGCGCGCCCAAGCCACGACCGGAGCGCCGGCGATGCACCACGGATTGATGTTGTAGTCCAGTCCACGGCGGAAAACTTTGCACTGCGTGTTCTTTGCCTTAGAAGCTGCAGCGGGCTTAGCGGGATCGATGCCCTTAAGGGCGGCGGGGTCCGCACCCTCGATAAAGATAAAGCAGGCACCGTCCTGGGCCAGGGAATCCAGCTGCAGGCGCTTCCACTCGGGCGTCTGCTCAAAATAGCTTTTCTCGACATGCTCGTACGTGAGCCTCGTCACGGCATCATCGGCCCAGATGACCGTCACGTGGCCGGCGCCGGCAGCATAGGCCTCCGCGACCACCACGCGCGCAAACGGCGCGCACTCGACCGGAGACTGAACGACGACCTCCTGGCCGGGCTTGACGTTTACGCCCTTGCGGACGACCAGGCGCGCGTAGTTTTTAATCTTGGGCTCCAGGGCCTTCATGCCCTCCAGAGCCTCTTCGACCGTCAGGGCAGCTCGAATCATGTGCCACTCCATCTATCTATAGAACAGTAAAAAGGCGCGCCGCAAAAACGACGCGCCTTATATCTTAGCGATAAGTATGTATGCAAACGCTACTTCTTCTTGGAGTCCTTCTTGTCCTCCTCGGCAGCCGAACGCTCGATAAGAGCGTTGAGCTTGTTCTCGGACATGCCCTCGGCCTGCGCGCGGTACATGTTGCGCAGGGGACGAATACGAACGAAGTCGTAGATAAAGTCACCCAGAATGACGACGTAGGACAAAACAATACCGACCATCTGGACGGGGCTGGACACCATGCCAGCGGGAGCGAAGTACAGCGAGGCCCAAATTGCCACGACGAGCACCATGCCAATGGCGAGCACAATCCACCAGATGCGACGGCGCTTGGTGTAGTCCTCGTCCTGCTTGAGGAGGATATTCGACACCGTATAGATGCGGTCCTCCTTGGCGCGCTGCTTAGCCTTGCGGGCGCGCTTCTCCTCTTTAGAGAGGCCCTCGAGGTTCTCGCCCTTCTCGAGCTCTTTGCGGCGTGCCTTAGACGAAGCCGGCACGACGCGAACGGAGCTCGCTGCTTGGCGGGCGGGCTTAGCAGATGCGGCAGATTTGCGCGCAACCCCGGTAACTTCGTGGGATTGCGTGCGCTTGTTCGTGGCGCTACGGGTACTCACTTATGCGTTCTCCTTCATGCTTGTGAACTGGGAGCCCGTGATGATCTGGAAGGCCTCGCGATAGCGCTCGGACGTGCCATCGATGACCTCGGCGGGCAGGTGCGGGGTCTCCCCCGTCATATCCCAGTTGGCCTTGAGCCAATTGCGGACGAATTGCTTGTCGTAGCTAGGCTGGATCTTGCCCTCCTCGTAGCTGGCAGCAGGCCAGAAACGGCTGGAGTCGGGCGTGAGACACTCGTCGATCAGCGTGACCTTGCCATCAATAACACCAAACTCGAACTTGGTGTCGGCAATGATGATGCCACGGGTCGCGGCGTACTCGGCAGCGGCCTTGTAGATCTTGAGGGAAAGGTCACGAATCTGCGTGGCGATGTCCTCGCCCACGATCTCGCAGCAACGCTCGAACGAGATGTTCTCGTCGTGGTCACCGATCTCGGCCTTCGTGGACGGCGTGAACAGCGGCTCAGGAAGCTTGGAAGCCTCGGTCAGGCCCTCAGGCAGCTGGATGCCGCAGACGGTGCCGTTCTCGTCGTAGGTCTTCTTGCCCGAACCGGTCAGATAGCCGCGGACGATGCACTCGATAGGAATCGTCTGGGCCTTCTTAACCAGCATGGCGCGGCCAGCGAGGTAGTCACGATACTCAGCAAACTCCTCGGGGAAATCCGCCGGGTCGATGGAAACGAGATGGTTGGGGACGATGTCGGCAAACTTATCGAACCAGAATGCCGAGATGCGATTGAGTACCTCTCCCTTAAACGGAATCTCGTCGGGAAGAATGAAGTCGAACGCAGAAATGCGGTCGGTGGCGACCATCAGCAGGTTTTCACCGGCATCGTAAATATCACGAACCTTGCCACGGGAATCCGGACGACGCTCCATCGTTGTCACGTGAGTCACTCCTTACCTAAATACGACAGAAATGCGGGTTCTTTCCCGCATGTTTTCGCAAACTCGGAGCGGCAGGGACGCGGCCCCTCCTTCACCGAATAGCGAAAAGCTAGTGCTCCATTGTAGTAGATGCCGCGTCCGCCGTGTGCTCGCGGGGCAGATGAATTGTAAAAGTCGTACCCTTTCCAAGCTCCGACTCCACGGATATGTAGCCATGGTGACGCTCGACGATCTGCTTGGTCACGGCGAGGCCAACGCCCAGGCCGCCAGCTTCGCGGGCGCGGCTGGCATCGGCGCGCCAAAACCGCCCGAAGATGCGCGACAGATCGTCCTTGGCAATACCGATGCCGGTATCAGAAACGGCAATGCTGACGTGCTTGCGGTCACTGAGCACCGACACCACGACCCAACCGCCCTCGGGGGTGTAGCGCATGGCGTTGCTCATGAGGTTGATAACACATTGCGTGATCATGTCGGGATCGGCCTCAACGACATCGTCGTGACCCTGGGTCTCGTCCGCAAAACGCAGGCGCAGATCGCGGTCGACAAACAGGCGCTCCTGGGCATTGACGATGGAACGCACAAAAGGAACCATGTCCACCGGCTCAAGGTTGAGCGGAGCCGTGCTGTTTTCCATGCGCGACAGGTCGAGCATCTGCTGCACCAGACGAGCCAGGCGACGCGTCTCGGAAGCAACGGTTTCCAAATGCTCATCGTCGGTGGGATACACGCCATCCTGCATGGCCTCGACCGTTGCGAGCATGGCCATAAGCGGCGTGCGAAGCTCGTGTGCAACGTCTGAGGTCAGGCGCTTCTCGTGTTTCATATCCTTCTCGAGCGAAGTGGCCATCTCATCGAAGGTCTCACCCAGCTGATCGATCTCGTCATCACCGCGCAGTCCCGTGCGAGCCGACAGGTCGCCGTCACGGATTTGCTTTGCGGTACTGGTGATGCGATGAATCGGCTTGGTGAGCATGCGCGACACGAGCGATCCGATAACGACCGAAATGCAGATTGCAACAACCGCGGCGAGGGCCATGGCGTTAAAGGTCTTCTCCCTAAACGCAGAGTCCGCCTTGGTGAGCAGAGCGTCGGAGCCGATGGCCCACAGCTTTACCTGTCCGACATGCTCGCCGGAAGACGTTACAATCTCGACGTTAGCAACGCTATCGGAGTCGGTTGGAGCAGACGAGACCGGGCTATGCGATGCCCTCTTGCCGCTCGTGTCGTCGGTCGTAGCCTGGTTTTCGCGTACATCGGCGGTGGCGCTTGCCGAGGGCCAGGAATCGTCATAAACGATCACGCCCTTTTTATTGACGACCTGCATGCCCAGATCGTCGGAAACCAAACTCGACGTTGCGACCGTGCGCAGTTCTCCCGCGGTCCAAGAGCCGTTTTCCTCATATGAGGTTGCCAACTTCTCGGCAGCGGAATTTGCGATTTCGACGATATTGGAGCGTGTGTAATCCGAAAAGACCGTGCCCCACACAACAGAGACAACGCCCACCAGCACCAATACCGTCATGAGCGATGTCAGAGCAAAAGCAAGTGCCATGCGCGAGGGATAGCTCATCGTTGGCCGTGAATCGGAACGAGGCGTGTTCCAACTAGCCTTGGAACCCGCCTCGCTCTCCTGCTTGTGCTTTTGTCCGATTTCAAAGCGCGCAGGTGTCATAAGTGATTTCCCTATTTCTCGTCCGACTTATCGGTCTTGGCCGGAGCCTCGAAGCGATAGCCGACACCATGGACGGTGTAGAGCCACTTGGGCTTCTTGGGATCATCGCCCAGCTTGGCGCGAAGATTCTTCACGTGGCTATCGATGGTGCGCTCATAGCCCTCAAAGTCATACCCAAGCACTTTCTCGACCAGCTCCATGCGGTTATACACACGGCCGGGATGGCGGGCAAGCGTGGTGAGCAGCTTGAACTCGGAAGCCGTCAGATCGACTTCCTTGCCCTCGACCAAGATCTTGTGGCCCGAGATATCGATGACCAGATCGCCGAAGTCGAGTACCTCGACGGCGGGCTCGTCGGCCTGATGGGCACGGCGGAACAGAGCGCGAACGCGAGCGACGAGCTCGCGCGGCGAGAACGGCTTAATCAGATAGTCGTCGGCGCCGAGCTCAAGACCGATAATACGGTCCTCGATCTCGCCCTTAGCCGTCAGCATGATGATGGGGACATCCGAGGTATCGCGAATGGTGCGGCAAACGCGCTCGCCGGGGATCTTGGGGAGCATAAGGTCGAGCACGACCAGGTCGAACTGATGCTTCTCGAACTCCTCGATCGCGGACTGACCGTCGCCGACGCCCACAACCCAGTAGCCTTCGCGCTCGAGATAGGCAGCGACGGCGTCACGGATTGCCTTCTCATCCTCGACCAGCAGAATCTTTTTTGCATCTGAAGCCATAACACGGCCCCCCTGTCTCAATTAGCTAAGAACAAGCCCATTTTAACGCACCTGAGCCCGCCAGATGCCGCTATGACGCGGCAGCTCGGCGGGCGGTACTCACAATTACAACGCGTTTATTCCCCTGTTGGCGCCTTTTTAACCCCTCTAAGCTTAAAGAGAGAATAGGCGTGCAGTGACTGTCTCTGGTATACCCTGGCTGTTGCGCACCGTGGCGTACGTAAGGAATGAGTCCGATTTTCCCGCCGTAGCTGGATAATCGCCATACTCCAAAGCGCGGTCGGGCGACAGCAGCGAGCCATAGGTCTTGGCAGAGGTGTCGATCAGGAAATGCGACGCCTGTACCTTAACAAGGTATTTATTCTTCTTGCCAGCCGCACATGCGAGCGGTTCGCGTGACAGGAAGAGGTACGGCCCTCCCTCATTACCGATATACGTGCCCATATTGCCCAGGCTGCCCACGCCACTATAGGCCGCCTCGATAGAAAACACGAAGGTATCGCCCATATATACGGCCTCGAAAGGCGAAACTGACGAAGGGAGGACCAACTGGGCACGCTTGGTGTTGTTGCCGTCGGTCAGATCGATTGCCGTTATGCCGTAGTAGACGCCCTCGTCGTTGCGGACACGCGGCGAGATGGTCAAAATGCCGTCGCTCGCGCGCGGGGCCGATGCAAAGCGGCCCGTCGATTTCCAAATTACCTCGGCCTTGGATTCATCAAGCGAGCGACGATAGCAAAACGAATCACTACTCGTTTTATTGCCGCCTGCCGAAGGCATTTTATACCAGATGACCGATGACCCGAACGCCGTAAACAAGGGCGGATCATAGTCCTTGCCACCTCGATCGAGCTCAACCACGTCGCCAGAGAGCGAAGCGCCCGACAGATTTTGAGCGTAGAGCTTCCACGATGAATTGGCAAAGTTCATCTCAACCCACGCGAATACGCCGTCGCCGGCACGGACATCGTAGAATGCATATCCCGTGCCCTCGATAGGATCCTCGATTAATGTGGTAAGCGAGCCATCACCCAGGTTGAGCACACCGAGTGTGTTGGCGTGCAGCGCCGATGCGGGCGCCATCATCGCCGCGGCGTAATCGCCGTCGCAGTAGTACAGCAGCGTACCCAGAGGCAGCGTCCACGACGCCGCCGGCTCAAGATCGATGTCGACTGCCTCGTACTCATCCGTAATCGAGATGATCTTGGAATCGTCCTTGATAACCTGCGGCTCGCCGGCGGCATCATCGCTGGTGCCCGTTTTTTTCGAGCATCCGGCAAGTACCGTGGCAGCGCCCGCGGCAGCCCCACCGAGTACGAAGCCGCGACGCGATATTCCGTTCTTGATGTGATCGGCGATACCCATTAGGCGATCTCGGCGCGAGCGGCCTCGATAGCGCGTGTAAGCTGGTCGGCGCAGGAGGTCTTTTTCATACCGCAGGTATTACCGGCGAGAACCTCGATTACGCGATCGGCAGGAGCGCCCTCGACCAGCTTGGAGATAGCCTTGAGATTGCCGTCGCAGCCGCCGGTAAATTCAACGCCCATCACCTTGTTGCCGTCATCGGAAAGGTCAAGGTGAATATTGCGAGCACACACGCCCTGAGGCTTGTAATCAAACGAAATCATGCGATCCCCTCTCAGAATGTTATTCGAGACGACTATTATCCCCGTCTTTCCCTAAATGCAACGAGGCGCTTTGCCGGCAACACACATTACCAGCAAAGCGCCCTAAAAAGCTAACGTTATGCCCGAACCTACTCGAAGCTCAGCTGCTCCAGACGATCAAAGACCGTGTCGATACGGGTGAGGAAGTCCCACGGATCAAAGATCTCGTCGAGCTTCTCCTGGCTGACGGTGCAGCGCGGGTCGGCCTCGAGACGCTCCTTAAAGGTGGGGCCGGAGACACAATCCTGTACCTCGTGCCAGGTTGCCATAGCGTTCTCCTGCACAATGGCGTACGCGTCCTCGCGGGTGATGCCCGTGTCGACGAGGGCGAGCAGTACCTTGGAAGAGAAGATGAGGCCGCGGGTCTTATTGAGGTTGGCCATCATGCGGGCGGGATACAGCTGCAGGCCGTCGATAACGCGGATGAGGCACTGGAACATGTGGTCGAGGGCGATGAAGCTATCGGCCTGGGCGACGCGCTCGGCAGAGGAGTGCGAAATGTCACGCTCGTGCCACAGGGCGACGTTATCGAAGGCAACCTGGGCGTTGGACTTCACGACGCGCGACAGACCGCAGACTTTCTCCATGGTGATGGGATTGCGCTTGTGCGGCATGGCTGAGCTGCCCTTTTGGCCCTTACGGAACGGCTCCTCGGCCTCGAGCGTATCAGTCTTCTGCAGATTGCGGACCTCGGTAGCGATGCGCTCGCAGGTGGCTGCGGTGGTGGCGAGAACGCCGGCGAGATAGGCGTGATGGTCGCGGCTGATAACCTGCGTGGACAGCGGGTCGTGAACCAGGCCCAGGTGCTCGCAGACATACTCCTCGACGAACGGCTCGATGGAGCTGTACGTGCCGACAGCGCCCGAGATAGCACCGAAGGCAACATTCTTGCGGGCGTCCTCAAGACGATCCAGATCGCGCTTGAGCTCCCAGGCCCAAGAGCCAAACTTCATGCCGAAGGTCATCGGCTCGGCGTGGATGCCATGAGTGCGGCCGGCACAGAGCGTGTTGCGCTCCTCAAAGGCGCGACGCTTGCAAATCTCGCCGAGCTTCTTGACGTCCTCGATGATCAGGTCGCAGGCCTGGGTGAGCTGGTAGCACAGGGCCGTGTCGCCCAGATCCGAGCTGGTCATGCCATAGTGAACCCAGCGGCTGGGCTTGGGGTCGCCCTCGGGAACATCGGCATCGATGTATTCCTTCATGTTGGTCAGAAAGGCAATGACGTCGTGGCGCGTGACTTCCTCGATCTCATCGACCTTCGCCTTCTCAAAGTTGGCATGGTCGCGGATCCACTGGGCCTCGTCTTTGGAAATACCGATCTTGCCGAGCTCCGCCTGGGCCTCGCAGGCCAAGACCTCGATCTCCTGCCAAATGGCGTACTTGTTCTCGAGGGAGAAGATGTGTCCCATCTCCGGGCGGGTATAGCGATCGATCATAGCGGCTCCTTTTTGGTTATTGGCACGTTGGTCGTAACCCAACCATTGTACCGTGCGCAGGTGCAAGTATGGGCAGCAGGCATTAACCTAACATTTTGGAATTGGAGCGAGCAACGGGACGTCTGCGTTATTTGCTTCGCAAATCCGCACCGGCTGCGGTCGATCCCCTCGGATTCACGGTGACGATGGGGAAGACTTTGTTGAATTGGCCGTCCCGAGGTCTTCTGTGCTCCATGGAGCGGACAACGGGACGTCCGCGTATTTGCTTCGCAAATCCGCACCGGCTTCAGGCGCCTGTCGGCGCCTTCGCCTGCTCGCTACAAACGCTTCGCGTTTGCTTAACGCTCGCACCCTGGCGGGTTCGAGTCCCGGCGCTTAGTAGTAAAAAGCACGGCAACGTAACGCTGTCGTGCTTGTGCTTTTTACTGGAGCGGGCAACGGGACTCGAAC
Organism: Collinsella sp.; assembly: GCA_048489175.1. Lineage (GTDB taxonomy): Bacteria > Actinomycetota > Coriobacteriia > Coriobacteriales > Coriobacteriaceae > Collinsella. Next base: position 9,510 of record DBFOIV010000101.1, read on the forward strand.
CCGCGAGTGTCAGCTTGGGAAGCTGATGCCTTACCACTTGGCGATGCCCGCATATGTGGGGGATAGTATAACGCGGTTGTCTTGTTCGATACAAGGGTGTCGATGCTTGTTTTAGCTGTGGAGAATCGTTTGAAAACCGCGCCAATTGTGGAGATGAGGACCTTTGTCTTTCTTTTCTTACCATCTTCTACCTGCACTTTTATCTGATTGTTATATTTGAGCTCGATTTGTCAGAAATCGGGCAAGCTTTTGGTCAGGCTCCGGTACTTACCCGCATGAACCTCGGGGGTAGCCTCATCCTACGCGTCGCAACCTCCCCATGCGGCGCACGAGGGATAAGGAGCAGCCATGTCCAACGCACCCATGCACTCTGTCCACAGCGCAATCGCAACAGGTCCGCTGCTCCTGCTCCTCTTCCTGCTTTTCGGCTGCCTGGCACCGGGAGCCGCATTTGCCGTCGATGGCTACGACCAGCTCGGCTTCCGCACTATTAGCGATGATTGTGGGCCCTTCTTCATCGGCAAGTATGAAGCTCAAGACACCTCAATTGCCTACTGCATGAACCAGGAGCGCCCCGGCCCCACCAAACCGGGCGGCCCATGGCTCAACTTTGATCAAGGCTGGGTGTGGCTCGACGACGAGTTCGCGGCAATCGTTTGTCACGGATATCCCACCACCACGTCGTTTGGCGGTTACCATCTTTCACCCGATCGCGCCCGCGCCGCCACCCAGCTTGCCGTATGGATGCTCAACGGCACTACCCATGTCGACGGCACCTACTCCTACACGACCGCTCAGGGTAAAACCAAGAGCGGACACTTTACCGCCGACAATGAAGTCGTGGCGGCTGCGCGGTGGCTCCACGACAGCGCAAAATCAGGAAGCATCAAAGCCGCTCCGCACCGCGCGCGACGCTATCTAGGGGCCGTATCGGGCGGCAGCAAACGTCAAGACATGCTCTATGTACTGCCGGCGGTCTCTGTTTCCTTCCAAAAGCAGTCTGCTAACACCGTTATTACCAGCGGAAACAATACCTATCAGTTTACCGGGGCAACATTCGATATTTTTGAGAGCGCCAGCGGCGCGCGTGTCGGCACCATCAAGATGGACAGCAACGGTCGAGCGCAAGCAACACTTCTGCCCAACACGGCATACTACCTAGTTGAAACGAAGGCGCCGGCCGGCTATGTCCCCCGCCACGATCGTATTGCCTTTACCACGGGGAATGACGGCGGGCGGGCCGCCATTGATGAACAGCCCGGCACCATCAATCTGCGTATCGTAAAACTCGATGCCGCGACGAATGCCGGCCCCCAGGTGGGGTCTTCACTCGCAGGAGCAGAGTTCACGTGTGTGTCGCAATCAACCCCTGGATGGGCACAAATCCTCACGACCAACGAAAGCGGTCGGGCCACCCTCGCCGATGTCCCCTTAGGAACCTTTACCATCTACGAATCAAAAGCCCCCGAGGGCTACCTGCCATCCAACGACAGCTGGACCTATACCGTTGGAGCCGACCAACTCGGCGATTCAGGCGTGGTCGAGATCGAATCTCGCGTTTCCGATATCCCCATTGCGTTTAACCTTGAGATTTCCAAATTCAAGGATTACGGCAATAGCGACCAATCCGGCCTGGAGCAGCCGGCGGGTGGTGTTGTCTTTGAGGTTGTCAGCAACAGCTCTCAGCAGGTTGTTGGCACACTGACCACAAACATCTATGGCTTTGCCTCCACCAAAGATCAGCCCGAAGCATGGTTCGGCACAGGCAAGCGACCCGCCGGTGTCCACGGTGCCGTCCCATACGACCGTGCCGGCTACACGGTTCGCGAGGTTCCGGAAACCGTCCCCGAGGGTTTTAAACGTGCAGGGGAATGGACCGTCGGGGCCAATCAGATTTCCGACGGCGCCGAGCTTCAATATATCGTAGACAACCACGCTCTGTCGACGCATCTCCAGATTGTAAAACGCGATGCCCAAACAGGCGCTTCTGTTCCCCTAGCCGGATTCACCTTCCAACTCCTCGACAGCAATCACGAACCTGTCTCACAAACTTGCTGGTATCCAGCACATAACGTAATGGACACCTTTACGACTGACGCGACCGGGACCGTCACACTGCCCGAATCGCTCGTGCCGGGCACCTATTATGTACGCGAAACCTCGGCCAAAGAGCCCTATCTTGTCGGCGAAGAGATCGAGGTAAACATACCCACCGACATGAACCTAACGCCCGTTGCAATCGCCTCGTATTATGACCACGCCGCGACCGGAAACATCAGAATCGTTAAAACCGATGCCATAGACGGGAGCAGCCTCGCGGGCGCCGTCTTTGAGATCCGTGCCTCGGGTGATATCGTGCGCCCCGACGGTAGCATTGCCGCGCTCGGCGGTGAGACTGTCGCGACCGTCACGACGGATGAAACTGGAGAAGCACGCGCGGACAACCTCCCACTGGGATCTGACACCGCACGCTACGAGGTTGTCGAGACTCAAGCGCCGGCAGGCTTCTTGCTCGATCAGACAACCCATATTGTCGACCTTACTTATGCCGACCAGAAAACACCCGTTGTAGAAGCACGGCTTAACGTATCCGACGATTACACCAAGGTTGATATCTCCAAGGTCGATGCAAGCGGTGAGCAGGAAGTGGAAGGCGCACAGCTCACCTTATATGGTCCCGATAAAACCGAAATAGACTCCTGGACCTCATCCGACAAGCCACACCGCGTCGAACATCTTGCACCCGGCACCTACTCGTTGCGCGAAATGATGTCTCCGCGGACCTATGACCTTGCCGAGGAGATAACGTTTGAAATAAAGGATACGGGAGAAGTCCAATCCGTCGCGATGAAGGATGCGCCCATCGAAATCAAGGGGCAGGTCGACAAGCGTCAGGAACTTGTCCAACCTATCGAAAAGGGCCTGTTGGCTAACGGCGATGGTAAAAACCGTGCCGCGATGCAAACCAATACGGATGGGCTTTTCTCCTATACCATCGACGCTCGAAACAATTCAACTACCTGGGTTGATGAGTTCACACTTACCGATGACCTTGAGTGTGCCGAGGACGATACAGCGAGATTCGTCTCAATCGAAACCCCCGTCGCCATCGGCGACCTCAATGGTCTGTGCAACGTGTGGTATCGCACGACGCCGTTGGACTCGACAGACGTCGATGAGCCGGCAAACGCGACACTTGACGATGGGCACGAAAATCCTTGGCTTGAGTCCGACGAAGTAAGGGAAAGTCTGGGTGAGGATTGCCGCCTCGTCGATTACGACGGTTGGCACCTCTGGAAGGCGGATATCTCGACCACGGAATCCACCACACTCGAGGCGAAAGAACTCGACCTTGCATCCAATACCGTCGTAACGGGCATTCGAATTGAATACGGTGCGGTAGCCGCCGACTTTACGACTCGAAGCGATGCGGATTCTTGGAACCGCGATGATCTCAAAGATGAGCACGACGATCTTGACGATGCCAAAGCAATCCTTGGCACAGACGCTCGGGGCGCAATCGTGCACATGCAGGCGACGTCGGCTTATACGCCCCAAACCGCACTCACCAACAGCGCACACGTCGATCTTTGCCGCAACGGCGGCGGCGATAAACTTGAGTCACATGACGATGACCGTGTCATTCAACGCTGTACCCTACCGCAGGACCTACCGGCAACAGGATCAGCTCCCATCGCCGCTTGCATCACCGCGCTCCTGACCTCGGGTGCCGCAGCCCTATGGTTCGCTCGCCTTAGGTCGATCCCAAAGAAGCGCTAGCGCGATGAAAAAGCGGGCGAGCCAGTCCCCTGGCTCGCCCGCTTTCAATCGTGTAAATCGCCGTATCTACTCTGCAGACGAAGATCCACCATCAACGATTTCCTGCTCGGACTCAGGAATCCCATCGGCACCCGTACTCTGTTCTTGCTCCACCTCTTCGCTGATTGCGGAGGCGGGGGTCGAGCCCTTTGCACCCACGATGTAGGCAGCCCCAAATCCTAACGCAATGGCAATCAAGGTCAAAATCACGTAGACAGGCCAATGGCGCTTAATATACGAAAACACGTTGACTCCTTAGAGCTCCGTCTACGAACGGCGGATAACCTCGGTCACGACCTCGGATACCGTGGCAATGTTCGTCGGGTTGACATTGTGGGGCAGGTCGTCCTCGGTACGAGCGCAAGCCAGACGCGTGCCGTCCACGCCGGCGATGGTGAGGGCTCGGCGGCTCGCCTCGAGCGCGGCATAGGCATCGGTCTTGGCATAGGGCATCTCGAGCGCGCCACAATCGACATGGAACGACTTGCACACCTTGCTGACCAGGTTCATGATGCGGCGATCGCCCTTGAGCAGCTGCTGTTCGCCCTCGACCGTCACCACCGAAAGCCTACCGGCGCCGACGGATTCAAGATTGATAAAGAATACGCCGCGGAGCTTATCGCGATGCGAAGCCAAGAAGGCCTTCATGCCGCCGCCATCACAATCCGAGGCGCCCGTTGCCACAAACCAGATATCGTGACCGAGCAGCTCATCATCGCCCATAGAGGCGACAGCCGAGAGCATATCTTCGGAAGAAGCGCCATCGGAAGACGTAGCGCCGCCCTTCCAGCCATCGTTATCGTCCTCGAAGTTATCCCACGAACCGATACCGCGACCGGACTTCTTGGCATCGTAATCGTCTTCGACGCCCAGCCAGTCACTCATGCTGTCCTGCTCGTTTTTCTTTTTACGGCCGAACAGACCACCCAGGCCGCGCTTACGAGACTTGGGTGCCGCCGGGGCGGGAGCCGAAATGGTCTCGATCGGCTGTGCGCCCGACGCAACGGGCATAGGAGGCGCAACGGGTGCCGATGTGGGTTCGGGGCCCTGGGCAGTAGCAAAGGGATCGTTGACCTGTGCGGAGGGGTCGGGAAGGTCGAACAGCGACGTGCGAGACGCAACGTTTGCCTGCTTCATAGACGGCAGCGACGGATCGGGGACCGAAGCCAGCGGAGACGAGGAAGGTGCAGGCGACGGTGCCGACGCCGGATCGGGAACATTCATCTGCGGGCGCGGCGATGCCTGGGAGGAAATCTGGGCCATAAGGGAATCGACCGTTTCGTCCTGGGTGGGAGCGACATTGGCAACCGTGGCACCGGAACCACTCGGGGTCGGCATGGTGAAAATCTGCGTGGAATAAGGCCTCGACTCATCCGTCTCGGGAGTCTCGGAAACCGCAGGCACTTCCTCCTGCTCGACCTCGGTCGAATCATCTTGCTCGGCTGCCGCGTATTGCTCTTCGTCAGAGTTGGCCTCGACGGGCTCGTCCTCGGCGGCATCTTGGATTTCGGCAGCATCAACAGGCTCGTCATCGTCTGCCACGTCGCCCTGCTCATCGGAAACAGGAAGGGGCTCGGCAATCGCGGTGCCCTGTTTTTCAAACGTTATCGTGGAATCGAACTGCGCGGCATCAAACGACATGGTGCTATCGACGTGCTGCTGAGCCTCGAAAGACGTCGTCGCTTCAACAACATCCGCGGACGCCGGTTGCTGGGACTCAAAGGACGTTGTAGCTTCGGCGGCTTCGACGGGCGCGGACTGCATAGCCTCGTTCTGCTCGAACTCTTGCGCCGCGAGCTCACGTGCCGCCTCGGCTGCCTGCTGCTGAGCGATAGCCTCCTGCTCGGCAGCCTCGCGTGCGGCAGCGCGCTTCTCCTCGAAATCGTCGACAAATTTCTTGCCCTTTGCAAACGCACCCTTAAAGAAGTTGGAAGCGCTGGCGCCAATCGACGAGAACGCGGATGCAATGTCGGCATGCGGCGTTGCCGCGGGAATCTCGGCCGAGAAATCAGTATCGCTCTCGTAAGACACGCGCCTCGGCTGTTCAACGTAATCGTCGTCAGACTCGTCCGCAACGTCTTGCGCCGGCGCGGCGGGAGCCAAAATGTCCAGTCCTGCCGCGGGATCGAACGCGGACACCGCCTCGGGATCGGCAACGTCAGCGGTAACCGCGGCAGACTCATCATCCGCAGCGACAACGGGCGCAGGCGCAGCCACGACGGGGGCAGGCTCGGGCTCAAACGTTGGCTCCTCGCCCTCCTCGTAATCGAGCGTGCAGGACTCGGGAAGCATTCCGAGCGCACGGATGGCATCCGAACCAAAGCGGATGTTGCCGGCGGCGTTGCGATAGAGCTTGGGCTCGGGCTCGGCAGACTCCTCCGCCGGCTCGGCAGCGGGAACCTCGTCATTGAACTCTTCGGCTTGGGCAGCCTGATTCTGATCCTCGGGCACGATAGCGCCGATCAGCGTCTCGTCGGCAGACGCACCCTCAAAGCCCTCGATTTGCTCGTCGAAAGCCTCACCCTGTTCGGGCTCGGTCTGAGCGTCGGGAGCAATCGGCTGACCGAATTCGTCCTCGGCGTAGGTAGGCTCTTCATACTCGATGGTGTTGCCGTAGTCGTTTTGCTGCTGGGCCGCGGCATATTCCGCCGCTGCGCGCGCCATTTCCTCGGCACGACGCTTCTGCTCCCCAAAATAGGTATCGAACGGAACATCGTCGGGAAACTCGTTTTCGCCCTGGAAGGGAGCAACGTTGTCCATAACGCCGAGCATAGCGGCGACAGAAGACTTGTTGCACACCGCGCCAGACGTATAGGGAAGAATGTGGCGGTTAGAGATGATGTTTACCGCGTTGGCGAGTGCAACGAGGGAAGCGAGGATCGCGACAATCCACAGCAGAACCTTGAGCGCGCCGGGGAGCGGCAGAATACGCAGGATGGCAACGGCAGCGGGGGCAACCGTGGCAACGGGCAACAGCTTGGCGATGAGCGCACGATACGAAGCATAAGGCTCGCGGGCGAGCAGCTCAGCACGGGGAGAGTCGTAGTGTGCGACAACGACCACCGGGCGGTTACGCGGGGACGCGAGCGGGCCCGAGGCCTTGTGGTAGGCGATGACATTTTGGCTCACGCCCGTCTTGCCCAGGCGCGAAACCACGGGGTGGCCCGTGCGCTCGAGCACGTAAAGAACGGCGCCGACAATGGCCAGCAAGGTGCCGACCAAGCCGATACCGCCGCCGATGCCCATCAGCAGGGCGCCGGCAAACGCAAGAATACCGGTAACGGCAAATGCCAACCTACTGGGCGCCGGGGCATTGAACTCCTGAACCTCGGGGTCAAAGCCGTGGTTGCGGAAGATCTGAGCGATATCTTCGGCAGCCAAGCGCTCTTCTTCGCTGCATGCCGGCGTAATGCCGGTGTTCTGCAGCAGGTGGTTAATATAGTTCTGGGTGTTCGCCATGTGCGCTCCACATCCATAATCCGACAAATAGGCCCAATGCATGCACATTAGAACCGTATATAGTCGAAAGTATACCCCGAGCGAGCGCAAACGACCGAATTCGGGCCATCTTAACGCCCCGAGCGGACAAGGATATAGCCTAATCTCCATATCGGACTAAAATCATGGCAGCAAACCACCTTCTCATGCGAGGACTCTATGACGGCAAGCGACACGACCGAGACAATTAAAAAGGGAAATTCGGAGCCCAGTTTCGATAAAACGGCTCAGCGCATCCTCAATCTTTTCTTTGTGCTCAATAGCTCCCCCGAACCGCTGACGACCGAGCAGATCGTCTTGGATTCTGACCTGGGATATGGCTCGGGCAATATCGACTCGGATAAGCGCAAGTTTCGACGCGATCGTGACAAGCTGCTCGAACGCGGCATCTTAATCAAGGAGGTTCGCCCC
>DBFOIV010000102.1:0-5411 GCA_048489175.1 Collinsella sp.
TGGCGCAGGCTATCCCAATGTCCGCCATGGCATTTTTGACCGTGTACGTGCTGTGCACCATCGGCCTTAACTCTTCTATGACGTTCTACGACGCCATGCTGCCCGACATTACCACCGACGAGCGCATGGACGCCGTGTCCAGCTCGGGCTATGCCTGGGGCTACATCGGTTCCACTGTGCCGTTCGTCATCTGCCTGGCGCTCATCATGGGTGGCCCCGCTCTTGGCGTCCCTACCATGCTGGCAACGCGTCTGTCGTTTATCATCACTGGTGCCTGGTGGCTCATCTTTACCCTGCCGCTCATTCGCACCTATAAGCAAAAGTACGGTCGCGAGCGCGGTCCCGAGGACACTATCGGCCACATCGTGGGCGGTGTGTTCTCCGAGGTCGGACACACCATGCGCGAGATCGCCCACAACAAGACCGTGCTGGTCTACATGATTGCGTTCTTCTTCTATATCGACGGTGTGCACACGGTCATTTCCATGGCTACCAGCTACGGCTCGGCTTTGGGCATCGATTCGACGCAGCTGGTGCTGGCGCTGCTCGTTACGCAGTTCGTGGCCTTTCCGTCCGCCATCATCTACGGCAAGCTCGCCGGACGCGTGGGCACGCTCAACATGATCCTGGTGGCAGTCGCCGCCTACATGGGCATTGTGCTGTTCGCCGCGTTCTTCCTAAAGACCGCCTTTGAGTTCTGGGTGCTTGCCATTATGGTCGGCCTGTTCCAGGGCGGCGTGCAGGCGCTCAGCCGTAGCTACTTTGGTCGCATTATCCCCAAGGAAAAGTCCAACGAGTACTACGGTTTCTTTGACATCTTTGGTCGTTATGCAAGCGTCATGGGTACCTTTCTAGTGTCGGTCGTTACCTCGCTGACCGGCAACCCGTCGCTGGGCGTCCTTTCCATTGGCGTGCTGCTGGTCGTTGGCTTTATGCTGCTGGTCCGCCTGTCCCGCATGACTCGGGCGGCAGAGCATGCCGCATAGGAGCGAGCGGCTATTGTGCCTGTCCACGGTACTCTTTTGGGGTTATCCGCAATAAACATTGCGACTTGCGAGCAATGATTTGCCCAAGTGGGTATGATGGAATCAGCTAGGTCGCGGGGCGTCGCCTGTGTTTGGCGGCGTCCCGTTTTTGTGTTGCAGGGAGGGTAAGGCATGAACGCCACGGTCGTGATTCCAACGTATTGGGCGGGCGATGACGCTTGCGCAAACGCCCCTGGCACCTATGATCATTCGACGCGACTCAACGCCGACAATCCCGAACTCGACCGCTGCCTGGCCTCGCTTGAGCAGGTACGTGACATCCCGCGCATCATCCTTTTGGTGGTCTGTCCCGTTTCTGCCACAGCCGATGTGTCGCTGCGCGTGCGCGAGATTGTCGACGCGCATCCCACGCTCAAGGTCACCGTTGTCACCAACACCCAGGCCTCGCGCATCGCAGACCGGGTTGCTCAGATCGCGCCCAAGGGTTCGGGCGAGTGCGTGAGCCTGCGAGGCTACGGTGCCATCCGCAACATGGGGCTAGCCTGTGCCGCTGTGCTGGGGCATGACGCGGTTATCTTTTTGGATGACGATGAGACTGTCATCGACGCCGACTTTATGAAGCGCGCGACCTATGCGTTGGGGCAGCAGACACGTCAGGGTTTGCCGATCTTGGTCAAGAGCGGCTATTTCTACGATCGCGACGGCTCGCCGCTGGCTCCCACGGACAAGGCGGGCATCTGCCATCGTTGGTGGACCAAGCGCATCGAGTTCAACCGTTGGATGAAAAAGGCGCTCTCGGGCACTCGCATCTCGCGCTCCAACTACGTGTGCGGCGGCCTGATGGCCCTGCACGCCCGCGCCTTTACGCGTGTGGCCTTTGACCCGTTTATCACCCGCGGCGAGGACTTGGATTACCTCTTTAACATGCGCATGTTTGGCTACGACGTGTGGTTCGATAACGAGTGGACCGTGCGCCATCTGCCTCCGGAGTTCGAAAAGCGCTCACCGCGCTTTATGCAGGATGTATACCGTTGGTACTACGAACGGGCCAAGTTGACATTCGCCGCGCATCAAAAGGAGCTCATTCCCGTTACGGCGGCATCACTCATGCCCTACCCGGGCCCGTGGATTTCGCGCGAGCTCGACGACCGCGTGCGCAAGACCGCTATGGTCCGCAGCGTGTTTACCCGCGAGCATGAGGGCTACCTGCGCATCTGGCGCCATGGTATCGGCGAGGCAAAGGCCTATGCGCGCCAAAACGCTGCAAGCTATCTGCGTTTCCAGAGCTTTTGGCCCAAGATCATGGACGGGCTTTGGCGTGACGCACAACTGATCAGTATCCTGGAGGGGGCCGAATGATCGACCGCCGCGCCCAGCGCGATAGTTCAACATCAATCTTTCGCATCATTGCCGTTGCCTGCGCCATTTGCGTGCTGGTGTACTTTATTTTTGCCTTGGTGACCGGTATCGAGCCGATCGCCACGGTGATTGCCTGCGCGCTGCTGTGCATCTTTCTGTGCATCTTTATCTTTTTGACGCTCAATCCCGATTCGGTGCGCTCCCAGTACACCGAGGAGACGCTCTCGGTGGCCTCGGCCATGCTCGAGGACATTAAGGGCGGTCTGACGCAGGAGTCGGCGCGTTTGGTGTGCCGGCGCATTTTGCCCGAGACGCGCGCCATGACAGTTGCCATCACCGACGAGGGCAACGTGTTGGCCTGCGCGGGCGAGTTTGAGGAAAAACTACTGCCAGATTCTCCCATCCACACGCTTGCCACGCGCTACGTTATCGAACATGGCATCGTGCAGTCGTTCAACCGCATGGTGGATGTCGTGGGCTCGGATGGCTCGCACAACCAAGTCCCCGCCGGCATTATCGCCCCCATCAAGGTGGGCGATCGTACCGTCGGCACGCTCAAGTTCTACTACAAGACCCCGCGCGCCGTCGACCGTACCCAGTACGCGCTTGCCTCGGGCTTTGCCGAGATCTTGTCCACGCAGCTCGCCATCCACGAGCTCGAGGTGCAAAAGGAACTCACAGCGCGCGCTGAGGTGCGTGCGCTGCAAGCGCAGATTAACCCGCACTTCCTGTTCAACACGCTGAACACCATTGCATCGTTTACGCGCACCGACCCGCTGCGGGCCCGCGAGCTGCTTCGTGAGTTCTCATCGTTCTATCGTGCCACGCTCGACAACTCGGGGTCGCTTATTCCGGTCTCGCGCGAGGTCGCACAGACCAAGCGCTACCTTACCTTTGAGAAGGCCCGCTTTGGCGAGGACCGCGTGCTTGCGACGTTCGATGTGTCTGAGGACGTGGAAGATACGCTGGTGCCGGCGTTCGTGATCCAGCCGATTGTCGAGAACGCCGTGCGTCATGGTATGGGCGATGACGACGCCCTGAGGATCGACGTGACCGTTCACCAAGACGGCGAGGATGCGATCTTGATTGCCGTGGCCGATAATGGCGTGGGCATGGATGAGGGTACCGCCGCCAGACTGTTTGACGAGCGCTCTGCCCGTCCCGATGCCAGCTCTCCCCAGGGTGGCGGCGCCGGTGTGGCCATGCACAATATTTCGGAGCGCATCCATCGCTTTTATGGGCCGCACTCCTATACGCGTGTCGAATCGGCGCCGGGCAAGGGCACCACAGTGCTCCTTCATCTTGATTTGTCAGAGAGTATCTTTGACATTCAAGAGTAAAATAAAAGGCTACGGGTTCAACGTCATGCGACGGATGCCCGGCGTAGTTAGTTGACGAAAGGTTTTATCCCTATGCTGCGTGCGATGATTGTGGATGATGAGGCGCCGGCTCGCTCGGAGCTTCGTTTCCTGCTCGAGCAAACGGGCAAGATCGGCACGATCACGGAGGCGTCGAGCGTCCGCTCCGCCATCGAGATGCTTATGGAAAGTCGCGTGGATGTCGTGTTTCTCGATATCTCGATGCCCGGTGCCTCGGGCCTGCAACTTGCCGAGGCGCTGCATAAGCTCAAAAATCCGCCGGCGATCGTGTTTGTGACTGCGTATAGTGACCATGCGGTCGAGGCGTTCGACGTGGATGCCGTCGATTATCTGATGAAGCCGGTCGAGGAAGCTCGCTTGGATCGCGCGATCGAGAAAGTCATGCAGCGCGCCAAGCCGGTCGCGGACAGCAAGGTGACCATCGAGCGTATCCCGGTGGAAAAGGGCGGCCGCAAGGTGCTCATTCCCGTGGACGACATTCGCTTTATCATGGCCAAGGACGATTACTCCTGCATCTATACCGTCGATGATCGCTTTTTGTCGACGACCTCGCTGGCGCAGTTTGAGGCCAAGCTCTGCGACTTTGGCTTCTTCCGTGTTCACCGCCGCTATATCGTCAACTTGGCGTGCGTTACGGACGTCGAGACGGTGCCCTCGGGTGCCATCCAGCTGGGCATTACGGGCGTCGACGAACGCGTGCCGGTTTCGCGCCGCCGCGTCGTGCCGCTCAAGAAGGCCCTGAGTCTCTAGCACACTGGCCCCGCAGCCCTGTAGACCCATCGTCTGCGGAGCCGTGGGGCCTTTTTTGTATGTATCTGCCGAATCGTTTTTTGCGGAAGGGATCCCATGAACAGTGCAAGCGCCAAGCGCATCGACATCATCTCGGACACCCACGGCTATCTTTCGCCTGCGCTCCTGGATGAGCTTGAGGGCGCAGACCTGATTATCCACGCCGGCGACCTCACGTCAGAGATGGACTACGAGCACCTATGCACTATCGCCCCCGTGCGGGCCGTACTGGGCAACAACGATTACTACCGCGACTACGGCCCCGATGTAGACCGTCTTGCGCTCTTTACCTACGAAGGCCTCAAATTCGCCGTAGCCCACTACCGCGAAGACCTTCCGGTGGGATCCGTAGACGTAGCCATCAACGGCCACACCCACGTAACCAAAGAAGCCCAAGTGGGCCGTTGCTTAGTCCTCAACCCGGGCAGCGCCAGCTACCCCAGAGGCACCCGAGGCCCCACCATGGCCAGAATGCTCGTCAAAGACGGCAAGATACTGAGCACTAAGTTTATTGACTTGGACTAACCGCAACAAAAACGGGGGATGCAAATGCGTCCCCCGTTTCCATTTGAGCCAAAGGCAGAGCTTCAACAAAAACAATCAGACCAACCCCGCCGAGGAGCACGCGGGCTAGCCGCGCAGCGGCGCACGCCCGCAAAACTGGTTGAATAATGTGACGGCAGGGAGGGCTTCCGGGGCTGAGGGCGGGGGTTAAGTTTGTCGCGAGTTCCGCACGCAAAGGAAAGCACTTAATGTGCTTTCCGTCTTGCGCAGGACTGTAGAGCAGCAAACTTAACCCCCGCCCTCAGCCCCGGAAGCCCTCCCTGCCGTCACATTATTCAACCAGTTTTGCGGGCGTGCGCCGCTGCGCGGCTAGCCCGCGTGCTCCTCGGCGGGG
>DBFOIV010000103.1:0-3291 GCA_048489175.1 Collinsella sp.
TCATGCGGGCGTGGCGGAATTGGTAGACGCGCCAGATTTAGGTTCTGGTGGGATTCCCGTGAAGGTTCGAGTCCTTTCGCCCGCACCATCGCACCTGCGTCGGCCCTGGCCGTCGCGACACTTTGTTGCATAAAGGTACCAGCACCTCAGATAAGCTGGGCAGTATGAGGAGGAACGTGTTGAACATCACCGCTTCTGACGTCAAGGACGCCAAGCTCACCGCTACGGTCACCATCCCGGCCGCCGACGTCGACGCCGCGATTAAGAAGGCCTACAAGGACACCGCCAAGAAGTACCGCTTCCCGGGCTTTCGTGCCGGCAAGGCTCCCCGTCCGGTCATCGACTCCGCTCTTGGCGCCGAGGCTACCCTCGCTCAGGCCACCAACGACCTGATCGCCGCCAACGAGCCCGCCGTCCTCAACGAGCTGGACATCGTCCCCACCAAGAACGGTGACTACAAGGAGCTCGACCTCGCCAGGGATCACGAGGACTACACCTACACCGTCGAGTTCTCCCTGCGTCCTGCTGCCGAGCTCTCCTCCTTCGACGCCGTCGAGATCGAGATGCCTCCCGCGGAGGTCACCGAGTCCGAGATCAATAACCAGGTTGAGATGCTCCTCAACTACCGTGCCACCTTCGAGGACGTCGAGGGTCGCGCCGTCGAGGGCGAAGACTACGTTACCGTCGACCTCAAGGCCGTCGAGAACGCCGACAACTTTGCCGCCGAGGGCCGTATGCTCATCGCCGGTAGCGACAGCAACCCCAAGGAGTTCAACGAGGCCCTGATCGGCGCTAACGTTGACGACGTCAAGACCGTCACCTGGACCGACGAGGTTGAGGAGGGCGAGGAGGCCGAGACCCACACCGTCGAGGTCACCGTCAAGGGCATCAAGGTCCGCAACACCCCCGAGCTTACCGACGAGCTCGTCAAGTCCGACTTTGGCTTCGACAGCATCGAGGCCATGCGCGACGCCATCAAGATCGAGATCGAGCAGGACAAGGCTTCCCGCCTCCCGGCCGAGAAGGAGAACCGTTGCGTCTCCGCTCTCGCCGAGCGCCTGCAGCTCGACGAGATGGACGCCGATTACGAGCAGTCCGTCTTTGAGGAGCTTGGCCAGAACTTCCTGTCCAACCTCGCTGCCCGCGGCATGACGCTGGACACCTGGCTGCCCGCTTCCGGCCTGACCATGGAGCAGTTCATCGGCGACCTGCACAAGCAGGCCAACGACGTTGCCCGTGAGTCCCTGGCTCTGGACGCCCTCGCCCGCGAGCTCAAGATTGAGGTCACCGAGGACGACATCAACGCCGAGTTCGAGAAGGCCGGCGTCAAGGACGTCGAGGCTTCCAAGGCCGAGTTCATCGCTGATGGCCGCATGCCTGCCGTCCGCGAGTCCATCCGTCGCTCCAAGGCCGTCGATCACCTGGTCGAGAACGCCAAGGTGACCGAGGTCGACGAGACCGCCAAGGACGCCGAGTAATTCTCGCCACCTTGCCCGCGAGCGCATGTGTGCGTCCGTGATGGGGTAAAGTTATACACCGGTTATCCGGTTGCTTCGTACGGTGCCAGCCAATGCATAGCATGCGGGCACCGTACGTTTATCTAGAACCAATTTGGTCCGCAAGAGAGAAATGGAGATGCGTATGATCGCCAAGTTCGATTCCGCCCTCGTGCCATACGTTATCGAGCAGACGCCGCGCGGCGAGCGCAGCTACGATATCTATTCGCGCCTGCTCAACGACCGCATCATCTTCTTGGGCGAGGAGATCAACTCCGTCAGCGCCAACCTGGTCGTTGCCCAGCTGCTGCATCTTGAGAGCCAGGATGCCGAGAAGGATATCTCGCTCTACATCAATTCGCCCGGTGGCGAGGTCTACTCCGGTCTGGCGATTCTTGACACTATGAATTTCATTAAGCCGCAGGTCTCCACTATTTGTGTCGGTATGGCCGCGTCTATGGCCGCCGTGCTGCTTTCGGCTGGCTCCAAGGGCAAGCGCTTCTGCCTGCCGCACTCCAAGGTTATGATTCACCAGCCCAGCGGCGGTGCCCAGGGTCAGCAGACCGAGATCGAGATCGTGGCCGAGGAGATCAAGAAGACCCGTCGCGAGCTCAACCAGATCCTGTCCGACGCCTCGGGCCAGCCTATCGAGAAGGTCCAGGCCGATACCGAGCGCGACAACTACCTGTCCGCTGCCGAGGCCCTCGACTACGGCCTGATCGACCGTATCGTCACCTCGCGCGACCTCGCCGCGAAGGACGCCTAGGATGGCCGGTAACATGCAGGACAACTTCGACGAGAACGGCAACCCCATCCGCTGCTCCTTCTGCGGAAAAGAGCAGGGCCAGGTTCGTCGTCTCGTAAAGGGCCCGACCAACATCTTTATCTGCGACGAGTGCGTCGCTGCCTGTTCCGAGATTCTTGAGGAGTCGCTGGCTTCGGACTTTATGGACGCAGCCCGCAACGGTAAGCTGCCGGGCTTCCTCAACGATCACGGCCAGGCTGCGTTCCAGCCTGCCGTGGATCCCGAGGCCGAGGGCTTTGAGCTCGAGGACGACGCCCGCCAGGTCATTACGCATGTGCCGACGCCGCACGAGATCTATGACGAGCTTTCGGCCTATGTCATGGGCCAGGAGGACGCCAAGCGCGCCATGTCGGTTGCCGTGTACAACCACTATCGCCGCGTCATCGAGGGCGGCGCTGCGCTTTCGGCCTTTGACGACGGCTCGGACTCGCAGCTCGACGATGATATGGACGAGGTGGAGCTTGCCAAGTCCAACATTTTGCTGCTCGGTCCCACCGGTACCGGTAAGACCCTGCTCGCCCAGACGCTTGCGCGCATCCTCGAGGTGCCGTTTGCCATCGCCGACGCCACCGCGCTCACCGAGGCCGGTTACGTGGGCGAGGACGTGGAGAACATCCTGCTCAAGCTCATCAATGCCGCCGATGGCGATATTGAGCGCGCGCAGGTTGGTATTATCTACGTGGACGAGATCGACAAGATCGCCCGCAAGGCCGAGAACCTCTCCATTACTCGCGATGTTTCGGGCGAGGGCGTTCAGCAGGCGCTGCTTAAGATTCTTGAGGGCACGGTGGCAAGCGTTCCGCCCACCGGCGGCCGCAAGCATCCCCAGCAGGAGCTGCTGCAGATCGACACGACCAACATCCTGTTCATCTGCGGTGGTGCCTTTGTGGGTCTGGACAAGATCATCGCCGACCGCGTGGGCAACAAGGGTGTGGGCTTTAACTCCGAGATCGCCGGCCCCACCTCGGTCGACGAGAACGACCTGCTGCG